>NZ_JBEAIG010000008.1:0-79779 GCF_040064575.1 Klebsiella sp. CN_Kp106
CAGTGCTGGAGTATGGATTTCGTGTCGGATAACCTGTTTAACGGACGACGTTTCCTGGCGCTGACTGTAGTGGATAATTTTAGTCGGGAGTGTGTGGCGATCCATGCCGGAAAGTCGCTGAAAGGTGAGGATGTGGTCGGTGTGATGGAAGGGTTGCGGGTGCTGGGCAAGCGCCTGCCGGTACGTATTCAGACAGATAACGGCAGCGAGTTTATTTCGAAAATTCTGGATAAATGGGCGTATGAGCACGGTGTCACAATGGACTTCTCCCGCCCCGGAAAACCAACGGATAACCCGTTTATTGAGTCATTTAATGGCAGTCTGCGGGATGAATGCCTGAACATTCACTGGTTCCTGTCGCTGGAAGATGCGCAGGACAAACTCGACAACTGGCGCAGGGAATATAATCATGAGAGAACGCATTCATCATTAAATGACATGACTCCGGCTGAATTCATCCGAAGTCTCCGGAAAGACGAGGATCTCTGATTTAGCACTGCACTGAATTTGGGCCAGGGTCAACTTCCTGTCGTATCCATTCAATGGCATCATTCATTACAGCGTAATAGTCCTCCGCGCCATGATGTTTCAGGTCGTTGACATCGGCATCTTTGGATATTCTGGCAAGAAGGCTACACGGTGATCTGGAATATTACAGGTATGAAAATCAGCATCGAACTCCATGATATCGATTTCGTCGACAGGCTGTTTTTCCATATAAACCCGGATTTCTCCATAGTCACTTTTCCAGCGTTTGATTTCGCTTTCGTCAAACGAGCAGCGCCTGAGTGATATACTTGTCTATTGGGGCCTATACAGGCAAATATAAGCAATGTCCGTTCCTGGCACAGAGCTGCTGTTGCAGCCCTGACAACCTTAGACCTCTATCGATTCAGAAATCCCTGACGCATCATCGACTTCAATGCCCAGATAACGGACTGTGCTTTCCAGTTTCTTATGACCCAACAGAAGTTGAATCACCCGAAGATTCCTGGTTTTCTGTTTCCACCTGGCAATACAGCCAGGCGATGAGGAAAGCAAGTGGGACCGCCTCACGTCCTGCAGAAGACGGTTCATGAATCCCGCTCAGTCCTGGTATTGTGAAAAGCCCCTTTCCGCAAGGAAAGGGGGGGCAGTTCAGAAAGACGGGGATATAAGGGGGTCCGCTAACGGCCCGCATTCCCCCTCTCTTCAGAAGAAGTCAGGCAGGCGGTAAGGCGTCGCTTTATTTGACCTTTCTTATCGCCTTCGGCTGTTTTACAGACTTTTTGGATGCCTGTGTCTTCAGCATTTCAATATACGCGTTCACATTCCGGGCTCGCCGTACTGCTCTCGCCCCCACTGCAACGCAGTATTAATCAACCTCTCCAGCAGTTGTTGCGCCTGCTGCCCTTTCTCCGGAAGATAAGCAAAGCTCTCCTCATCCATATAGCAGCACTGGGCCATTTCTAGCTGAACAGCATGAATATGGTTGGCGGGATCGCCATAGTGACGGGTGATATATCCGCCCTTAAAGCGGCCATTGAGTATCCGGCTATACTGCGGGAACGCATTGCAGCTTGCCAGCAGCGCCTGGCTAAGCTGCGTCGAACAGCTGGCGCCGTCCGCCGTACCAAAGTTCAGATCCGGCAGTCGCCCTTCAAACAAGCGCGGCACCACGGATTTGATCGAGTGCGCATCCCACAACAGCGCATAGCCAAATTTCTCACGCAGACGTGCCAGTTCAGCGGCAAGCGCCTGGTGATAAGGCTGCCAGACCTGTTTTAGGATCGCGTCCTTCGCCGCCGCGTCAGGCGCACCGCCCGGCACGAACAGGGCTTCTCCGTCAAAAAAGATATCGGTAAACAGCCCGGTTGTCGCCGTGCTGTAAAGCGGTTTATCATCCGCCGGGCGATTGATATCCACCACATAGCGGGAATAGCGGGCGCATAACGTGCTGGCCCCCATGTCCGCGATGGTCTGATAGAGCAAGGGAATATGCCAGTCGGTATCTTCCAGACGCTTCGCCCTCGGCGTGAGCCCCTGGGCGACTTCGGGGGTTAATAACGTTCCCGGGTGGGGCATACTGACCAGAAGCGGCAGGTTCCCCTGCCGCAAATCAAACGCCTTAATCACAATAAACCTCCTTACCTTGATAAATCACCTGTTTCGAAAGGGAGCCTCCCAGCCAGTAGCTTAGCTCCGCCGGATGAGCGATATCCCACGCCACGAAGCTGGCCTCTTTTCCGGCTTCCAGAGAACCACAAACTGTATCCAGCCCCAGCGCCTTCGCGCCGTTAAGCGTCACGCCAGCCAACGCCTCTTCCGGCGTCATGCGGAATAGCGTACAGGCCATATTCATCATCAGACGCAGGGACAACACCGGCGAGGTGCCGGGATTTAAATCGCTGGCGAGGGCAATCGGCACCCGGTACTGACGCAGCAGATCCAGCGGCGGTAGCTGTTTCTCACGCAGGAAGTAATAGGCGCCCGGCAACAGCACCGCCACCGTCCCATGGCGTGCCATTGCGGCGATATCTTCTTCGCACAAATATTCCAGATGATCCGCCGATAGCGCATGGTAGCGAGCGGCCAACGCCGCCCCATGCTGTAGCGTTAGCTGTTCAGCATGGAGCTTCACTGGCAGCCCCAGTTCCCGGGCCTTCTGGAAGACCCGCTCCACTTGCGAGAGCGAAAATGCCAGGTGTTCGCAGAACGCATCTACCGCATCCACCAGCCCTTCCTGATGCAGTTCCGGCAGCAGTCGTTCGCAAATATAGTCAATCCAGGCATCCGCCCGCTCCTGATACTCGACGGGCACCGCATGGGCCGCCAGGCAGGTACTGCGCACGGTCAGCGGCAATATGTCGCCTAAACGGCGGATCGCCCGCAGCATTTTACGTTCGTTAACCAGATCCAGGCCGTAGCCGGATTTGATCTCCAGCGCCGTTACGCCATCCCGGCATAGCTCCCGGATACGCTGCCGCGCGCTCTCCAGCAACTGGCTTTCGCTGGCCTGTCGCGTGGCGTTGACTGTACTGGCGATCCCGCCGCCGCCAGCCGCGATCTCCGCATAGCTCGCCCCGTTGAGACGCATTTCAAATTCCCGGGCCCGGTCGCCGCCAAACACCGCGTGGCTATGACAATCCACCAGTCCCGGCGTGACCACCCTGCCCTGCAAATCCACCCGCTGCGCAACGGGCAAGTCCGGCAATTCTGCCCGGTTCCCGACCCATAACAGCACTGCGCCGTCGGTCAGCATCGCGCCATCGTCAAGCAACTGATAATGCCCTGCGGCCATGGTGGCGATCCGGCAGTGGTGCCAAAGGGTATACATGGCGCTCTCCTTTAACGACTGATGGCGGCGCCAGCCGCCGCTGCGGACTGCGCTTTGCGCAGGACATAGTAGAGCCCCGCCGGTAGCGCCAGCCCAATAAGCCAGGAGATATCGATACCGCCCAGCATCTTCACGAATGGGCCGGAATAGAATCCACTATCAATAAACGGCGTCTGTACCGCCACTCCAACGAGATAAACCCCGAGCCCCGTCACATTCCACGCCCGATATTTCCCGTTCGGATCGTTCAGCGCCTCCATGTCTATCGCCTGATGGTTGAAGAAATAGTAATCCACCAGGTTAATCGCGCTCCACGGTGTAAAGAAAGTCAACAGGAACAACAGGAAGGATTTAAAAGCCGACAGGAAAGAGTGTTGCCCGATAATCGCGATAGCGGTCGCCAGGGTAATAATCATCGCCAGCACCAGCAGACGTACCGACTGGCTTACGCGCACTCGCTGCTTCCCGCAGCTGTACACCGTCGCCAGGCACATCAGGCTGCCGTAGGCATTCAGGGTATTGATCGTCAGTTTACCAAACGCGATGCTCAGATATAACAGCGTGGCAATCGCGCCGGTGCCGCCCAGGCCGACGATATAGTCCACCTCATGACCGACCAGTTTTCCCTGCGAGAGAGCGGCAGCCAGCACCCCGACGGTCATGGCGATTTGCGCGCCAATCACCGAACCGCTCCCGACGGCGAAAAAGACCTTCCCGGGAGAGGTGCTGCGCGGTAGATAGCGGGAATAATCGGCAACATAGGGGCCAAAGGTGATCTGCCAGGAAGCCGCAAGGCCGGTGGCGGTTAAAAACGTACTCCAGCTAAAGGGTCGGATACTCAGCAGGTCGCCAATAGCCGGAAAGGAACTGATTTTCCACAGCAGGTAGATAAACGCGATAATCCCCACCAGGCTCGCCAGCTTACCCAACAGGTGGATCAAACGATAGCCGACATAGGCGATAACCAGCGTGGCGGCAGCAAAAAGCAGAATGCCGCTGGTTTCCGTAGTATGGAAAACCGCTGAGATCGCCTGGCCGGACAGCACCGCCCCGGTGGCGATAAAGCCAAGGTACATCAGGCAGACCAGCAGAATCGGCAGGCAGGCGCCGTAGACGCCGAACTGTACCCGGCTGCTGATCATCTGTGGTATCCCCAGCTGCGGCCCTTGCGCGGCATGCAATGCCATCACAATCCCACCGGCAATCTGCCCCAGCATAAGACCGGCCAGCGACCAGAAAACATCCCCGCCGAATACAATAGTTAATGCGCCAGTGACCATGGCGGTGATTTGCAGGTTAGCCCCCAGCCACAGGGTGAACTGGCTAAAAATGCTACCGTGGCGTTCACCGTCAGGGATGGGTTCAATAGAACGTGTTTCGATGTATGTTGTGTTGTTATTATTCATGGCAGCACTCCGGTGAGGCGAAGAGGATACATTGCCCCCTTCGCCGGAGAAATTAGTCCGCAATCATTGGCAAGTTGAGTCCTTGCTCTCTGGCGCATTCAATCGCGATGTCATAACCCGCATCCGCATGGCGCATCACACCGGTGGCCGGGTCGTTGCTCAGCACCCGGGCGATGCGCTCCGCCGCTTCATCGCTGCCGTCGCATACAATGACGACGCCGGAGTGCTGGGAGAAGCCCATCCCTACGCCGCCGCCATGGTGCAGGGAAACCCAGGTCGCGCCACTGGCGGTATTCAGCAGCGCGTTCAGCAACGGCCAGTCGGAGACCGCGTCGGAGCCGTCCTGCATCGCTTCCGTTTCGCGGTTAGGGCTGGCAACGGAGCCGGAGTCAAGATGATCGCGGCCGATCACGATCGGTGCCGACAGCTCGCCGCTGCGGACCATTTCGTTAAACGCCAGGCCCAGCCGGGCGCGCTGTCCCAGGCCGACCCAGCAGATCCGGGCCGGCAGCCCCTGGAAGCTGATGCGCTCTCTGGCCATATCCAGCCAGTGGTGGAGGTGTTCATCATCGGGTATTAGCGCTTTAACTTTCGCGTCGGTGCGGTAGATATCCTGCGGATCGCCGGAAAGCGCCGCCCAGCGGAATGGGCCAATCCCCCGGCAGAACAGCGGACGAATATAGGCGGGAACAAAGCCTGGGAAGTCAAAAGCGTTTTCCACCCCCATCTCTTTCGCCATCTGGCGGATGTTGTTGCCGTAATCGAAGGTGGGAATGCCCTGCTGCCTGAAGGCGAGCATGGCTTTAACGTGTTCAGCCATTGAGGATTTCGCCGCGTGGATCGTCTCCACCGGGTGGGACTGCGCGCGAGCGCGGTAGTCTTCCCAGCTCATGCCCAGCGGCAGATAACCGTTGAGGGGATCGTGTGCACTGGTCTGGTCGGTCACCATATCCGGGCGCACGCCGCGTCTTACCAGCTCCGGTAAAATTTCCGCCGCGTTGCCATGCAGCGCGATGGATACCGCTTCTCCTTTTGCGGTATAGCGGGCGATGCGGGCCAGGGCGTCATCCAGATCGCTGGCCTGCTCATCGACATAGCCGGTACGCAGACGGAAGTCGATACGCGACTGCTGGCATTCAATATTCAGCGAACAGGCTCCCGCCAGGGTTGCGGCCAGCGGCTGAGCGCCGCCCATCCCCCCCAGGCCCGCTGTCAGCACCCAGCGTCCGCGCAGGCTACCGTTATAGTGCTGGCGCCCGGCTTCCACAAACGTTTCGTAAGTGCCCTGAACAATGCCCTGGCTGCCGATGTAGATCCATGAGCCGGCCGTCATTTGCCCGTACATCGCCAGACCTTGTGCATCAAGCTCGTTGAAGTGCTCCCAGTTTGCCCAGTGCGGTACGAGGTTGGAGTTGGCGATCAGCACCCGCGGGGCGTTGTCGTGGGTTTTGAAAACCCCCACCGGTTTACCGGACTGGATCAACAGCGTTTCATCATCATTGAGCTGCTTCAGGGTCTCAACGATCTTGTCGTAGCATTCCCAGTTTCGGGCCGCCCGGCCAATACCGCCGTACACCACCAGCTCTTTTGGATTTTCGGCGACATCGGGATCCAGGTTGTTCATCAGCATGCGCAGCGGCGCCTCTGTGAACCAACTTTTTGCGTTCAGCTTAGTGCCTCGCGGGGCTCTTATTTCAACATCGCGAAAACGGGTTGCTTGTTTACTCATGCGCTTTACCTTCTTATCCGTTACCTGTCATATGTTAATTAATTGTTAGTTTTGTTATTTGCATTTTAATTGTATATACATGATAAGCATGTTGGATGCCAGGTTAGCAATTAATTTATAAAACTAATAAAATTCAACAAATTAACATAAAAACAGAAGGACATACTGCGCTATACACTCGTGAACACACCGTGATGATGGGCCATTTTGGTGCAAAAATACAGCTCTTCGCCTTATTTTTGTGCACTAAAACATCACAAAAAGATAACACTAGTGCATTTTCTATCTCGTCATGACTTCTTATCTCGCCATAGACGGCAGTACCAGATAACGCAAATACACTATAAGTAATTGTTTTAAAATAACAAAATAACCATCTCATTGCATATCCCTCTGGCAGTGGCACAAGTTTTGCTAGTTGTACATACAAGATTATACATAGCAGCATTTTGTCGCGTGACTTCCCTGCATTCGGGAACACCACACACAACAATCAGAGGCGTGAAGATGATTACCTTCCAGAATGTGACTAAGCACTACGACAACGGTTCGGTCGTAGTAGATGGCCTTAGCCTGGTAGCGCCGGGGGGCAAAATTACGGTATTTGTCGGCCCTTCGGGCTGTGGAAAAACCACCTCATTGCGGATGATTAACCGGTTAGTGGAACCGTCATCGGGCCGGATCCTGCTTAACGGCGAAGCCACCGAGCAAATGGATATCGTGCAACTGCGCCGCCGTATTGGCTATGTCATTCAAAATGCAGGTTTATTCCCCCATAAAAATATTATCGACAACATTGCCACCACCGCGATTCTCAACGGCGCCGCCAAAAGTAAAGCCAGAGCCAGAGCCGGGGAATTACTGGAAGTCGTCGGTCTGGATCCGCAAATCGCCAAACGCTTCCCCTGGCAGCTTTCCGGAGGCCAGCAGCAGCGCGTGGGCGTTGCCCGCGCCCTGGCGGCAGACCCGGAGTTTATGTTGATGGACGAACCGTTCAGCGCGGTCGACCCGGTGGTCCGCGAACAGCTGCAGGAAGAGTTTTTGCGTATTCAGAAAGAGGTGAGCAA
This sequence comes from Klebsiella sp. CN_Kp106, assembly GCF_040064575.1. NCBI lineage: Bacteria > Pseudomonadati > Pseudomonadota > Gammaproteobacteria > Enterobacterales > Enterobacteriaceae > Klebsiella > Klebsiella sp. CN_Kp106. Next base: position 7,519 of record NZ_JBEAIG010000008.1, read on the forward strand.
AACCATCATTATGGTCACTCACGATATTGATGAAGCCATGAAGCTCGGCGACCTGGTCGCGGTACTTAAACCTGGCGGCAAGCTGGCGCAGATGGCCTCCCCAGGCAAACTGCTCAATACGCCGCAAAACGCCTTTGTGGCGGACTTTATCGGCAAAGACAGAGGCTATCGCAAACTGAGTTTCCACGCCGCCGACACAGAAACCGGGTTACGCGACGAGCCCTATGCCGAGCTGGACTGTTCCTTCGAGCAGGCCAAAGAGATGGCCATCGACCGCTGGCTGCTGGTTACCCAAAACGGCAAAGCGTTTGGCTGGTTCGACACCCATCAGCCGGCAACAGCGATTACCCACGACAACATCAATCTGGGGGCGACGTTCCACCAGCAGGGGAGCCCGTTGCGCCATTTGCTGGACGCTGCGCTGAGCTCGCCCAACCATCGGGCCGTGATCGTCGATGAACGGCAAATCCCGCAGGGGACCATCCACCTCGATCAAGTACTCGACATGTGTAAATCCACGCGCCAGGAGGGAGCATGAGATTCGATTGGCTATGGGCGCAGAGCGATAAAATCTTCAACCTGTTTCTCTGGCACAGCTATCTCGCAATTGTGCCGGTAGTGATAGGGTTAATTCTGGCGATCCCCGTCGGCTGGGGCATTCACCACCTGCCATCGGTCAAGTCGGCGATCGTTAACCTGTTTGGCCTACTCTATACCATTCCCTCCCTGGCGCTGTTTGTGCTGCTGCCCCCGCTGCTCCACACGCAGATTCTGGACCCCATTAATGTTGTGGTCGCCCTGACCATCTACAGCTTTGCGCTACTGGTTCGCACCGTCTGCGACGGGCTGGACTCCGTATCGGCCGATACCCGTCAGTCCGCGGCAGCGCTCGGGTATAAACCCGCTCAGCAGTTTTTCCAGATCGACCTGCCGCTGGCCGTGCCGGTGATTGGTTCCGGCCTGCGCGTTGCCGTGGTGTCTAACGTCAGTATCGTTTCCGTCGCGGCATTAATCGGCGCACCGCAGCTCGGCTCGCTGTTTACCCTGGGCTTCCAGCTGCAATTTCTGACGCCCATCATCGCCGGGATCGCGCTCAGCATCATTCTGGCGCTGCTGCTGGATATGCTGGTGGTTTACGCCACTCGTCAACTCAGCCGCTGGCAACCTCAGAGAGGATAATTATGCTTACCTGGTTTATGGATCCCATCCACTGGTTTGGTGAGGGCGGCATTTTCCCCCTTCTGGCGCAGCATATCAGCTATAGCGCTGTCGCTCTGGCGATCGCCTTTATCATCGCGTTTCCCGTCGGCTGCTACACCGGCCATACCGGTAAAGGGGAAGGCCTGCTCATCGGTACCACCAACGCCCTGCGCTCCCTGCCCTCATTTGGGCTGATTATTCTGCTGGTGATTTTACTTTCCGGCGAGTTTGAGTCCGATATGGCCTTTATTCTGCCCTGTATTCTGGTGCTGGTGGCGCTGGCGCTCCCGCCGATTGCGCTGGGTGTGCATGCGGGTATTCGCGCGCTCGATCCCTATGTCCTTGATGCCGCTCGCGGCATGGGGATGACGCGGCTGCAGATCCTGCTACAGGTGGAGTTGCCCTGCGCGCTTCCGCTGATCCTCTCCGGCGTGCGCAGCGCCACGTTGCAGATTATTTCCACCGCCACCATCGCAGCCTATGTCTCGCTGGGGGGATTCGGACGTCTGATTATTGACGGACGCGCGGCGAACGATTTCAGCCAGATGATCGCCGGCGCCATGCTGGTGGCGCTACTGGCTTTACTGATCGACTGCTTGTTCTCTGTCTCGCAAAAAATAGTCGTTTCACCCGGTATTACCCGGCGTATTAAAAACCCATAACCTCATTCCACTGCTCAAAAGGATACCTCAATGAATATGAAAAAACGTATTTTGACGCTGTGTTCAGCGCTGCTGCTGTCGGCGACCTCATCGGCCTGGGCCGCGCCGAAAGTCATTGTCGGTTCTGCAGACTTCCCGGAAAGCCAACTGCTGGGCACCATTTATGCGGGTGCGTTAGAAGCGCAAAATATCCCGGTGGAGAAAAAGCTGAACATCGGCAGCCGCGAAGTGTATATCCCGGCGCTGCTGGACGGTTCCATCACGCTGATCCCGGAATACAGCGGCGCGCTGTTGAGCTATCTGGATGCGAAAAATGCGGCACACGGTAGTGAGGACGTCGCCAGAGAGCTGGCCGCTAAGCTGCCGGAGAAAGTTAAAATGCTGCAGATCTCCCAGGCTCAGGATATCGACGTTCTGGCCGTGACGCAGAAAACCGCCGATAAATATAAACTGAAAACCATCGCCGATTTACAGCCTGTTGCCAGCCAACTGGTGCTGGGCGGCCCGGCGGAATGGAAAACCCGCCATGAGGGGCTCTCCGGCCTGCGCGACGTGTACGGGCTGAACTTTAAGAGTTTTAAAGTGCTGGACGTCGGCGGGCCGCTGACGCTCAGCGCCATGAAAAATAACCAGGTCCAGGTCGCCGATCTGCTTTCAACCTCGCCAGCAATCAAAAAAGATCGCCTTGTCGTGCTGGAAGACACAAAACATCTGTTCGCGGCGCAAAATATTGTGCCAATCGTCGCCAGTGAAGCGCTGAATGACGCCGTGACCACCACGCTGAATAAAGTCTCTGCTCAGCTAACGACTGAAGATCTGATCGACATGAACGAGCAAATTGCCGAATTTGTCAGCATCGACGATATCGCGCATCAGTGGCTGGTAAAACATGGATTTAGCCAATAAGGTCGCAGACATGACAACTCCTCTGAACGGCAGCATTACCCTCGGGCAGGCACCGGGTACTGTGGATGAGATAGTGCGGATTGCCGACGGCGCGCCGATCGCGCTGGAGAAGGCGGCGCTGGATAATATGGCGCGGGTCAGCAGCCGTATCCAGCGCGCCATTGAACAAGGCCAGATAATCTACGGGCTGACGACCGGCGTCGGCGATCTGGTCACCACCCGGCTTTCCCCGGACAGGATGACGGATACTCAGTTGAATATGCTGCGCAGCCACGCCTGCGGAGTCGGTCCGGACCTGACGGTGCGTGAAGTGCGGGCCATGATGGCGGTGACGTTAAAATCCCTGCTGCAGGGATACAGCGGCGTTACCCCGGCGCTGGCGCAGCGTATCGCCGATATGTTGAACCGTCAGGTCACGCCGTGGTCACCCGCCGGCGGCTCCGTCGGTTACCTGATTGCCACCGCCCATATCGGCCTTGCGGTCTTCGGCGAAGGCAAATGCTGGTATCAGGGAGAACTGCTGCCGGCGCAACAGGCGCTGACGCGGGCGGGTATCCCGCCCTATGTTCCCGGCCCCAGAGAGGGTCACGCGTTGGTCGGCGGTACCTATGAGATCACCGCGCTGGGCTGCCTGGCCGTGGCGGATTTCCAGCGTCTGCTCCCCGTCGCCGATATGGCGGGCGGGATGTGCCTCGAGGCCATGCGAGGAAATACGCGCGGCTACGATGCCCGCCTGCACGCCCTGCGCCCTCATCCCGGACAGCAGGAAACCGCGCAAAACCTGCGCCGCCTGCTGAAAGGCAGCGAGATCCTGGCGCGTTATCGCGACCACCGGGTTCAGGACGCGCTTAGTTTACGCTGTATCCCCCAGATCCACGGCGCGGTGCGCGACCAGCTGGCCCACTGTCGGCAGATTATGACCATCGAACTCAATTCGGTGACCGATAACCCGCTGTTTCTGGTAGAAGAAGACAGGCTTATCGTGATGCCCGGGGGCAACGGTCACGGTGCGCCAACGGCGCTGGCGCTGGATGCGCTGGCCGTTGCGATTGCCCAGTTGAGCACCGCTTCCCAGGCCCGTTGCGACCGAATAACCAATACGCATCTCAGCGGGCTGCCGGCCTTTCTTATCTCGCCGGATTCGGGGTACTCCGGGATGATGATCCCACCCTACGTCGCCGCTGCGCTGGCGGGCGATAACCGCAGTCTGGCCGGCCCGGCCAGTATCCACACGGTATCCACCTGCGCCGGTCAGGAAGATCATGTCAGCATGGGAGTTGCCGCCGCACGTAAAGCGCTTAAGGCGGTAGAAAACGCCGTGGACATCGTCGCCATCGAACTGCTGTGCGCCTGTCAGGCGCTGGAGTTCCATCGCCCGCTGCGTGCCGCCGTGGGCAGCGAGGCGACGCTGGAGAGAGTGCGTCAGGCGGTGCCGTTCCGGGATAAAGATACGCTGCTCTACCCCGATATACATGCGCTACGCGCCCTGATTCATCAGGGCGAACTCAGCGCGATGCTGCAGGCATTGTGCGAAGAGGTGTGACAACAGGCGCCGCAGAAGGAGCCTGCGGCGTGATTAAAGGGGAACCAGCGTGATGCGGGCCAGACGCGCGCCCGGAGAGTCCGGGATAACCAGCGCCACCGCTTCATCCACCAGCAGACTGTCGTAATGTTCCAGTAAATAGCGTTGGTCGCCGATGCTCACCCGCAACGCGGGCCCGGCATTAAACAATATCCGCAGTCCGCCCTGATGCGACCACGTCCCCGCCCCGCACCAGCTCACCGTCGCCCGCAGAGCGGCTTCCCGGTAAATCACATTAAAATCCAGCAGCGGGCCGCCGACAATCTCACAGGATACGCCGCTCGCGCCGTTAAACCCCAGCGCCTGGAAAGGCGCAATCAATGCGCTGCGCTGCCCATCGATTGTCAGGTACATCCCGCCGCCTTCCAGCACGCTGATATTGCGCAGGTAGCCGGGAAATGCGGAGAACGGACCAGGCTGGCGAATGGTCGCCAGGGAAATACGCCAGTCATATTCCCCCGCTTCCGGATAGCGGGCCACTTCGCGCGTCACGCCCTGGCCGTTTTTCCAGGGCATTTCCGTATACAACCCGGCAGGGAGCAGACGGATCATTTGCGCATGCTCCCTTCCAGGCGGTAACGCGGACCGGGATAGACCAGGCGCACGCTGGTGACGATTTTCTTCTCCTGACGGCCGGTCCACGTCCGACGATTGACCAGCAGACAAGGCGTATGTTCATCAATTTCCAGGTAAACACACTCGGCCCGCGTGACGTTGACCGCTTCAATAACGTGTTCGCCTTCAACAATCGGCGCAATTGAGGAGAGATAGGCGTTCGGCGTGATACGTGTAAAATCCTGCTGCAGGTAGTCAGGCACAACCTGCATATTCACCAGTCGGTCTTCCAGCATAACCGGTACGCCATTTTCATAATGGCAAATCAGCGAATGGTACAGACCGCAACCCTGCTGCATGCCGAAGCTGAACGCCTGCTGGGCATCGGCTTCGATTTCCGTCAGTCTGAAGACTCTGGCGTGGTGGCGATGGCCACGGCTGGCGATTTCGTCAGCGATATTGTTAATGTCCAGCAGCGCCGACTGGCCGCGAATTTCGGCGACAAAAGTACCGACCCCCTGCATCCGCACCAGCAAGCCCTCCGCGGTCAGTTCTCGCAACGCGCGGTTAATCGTCATTCTGCTATAGCCAAACAGCGTGACCAGTTCGCTTTCAGAAGGAACACGGTAATTCGCGGGCCATGCCCCGCTGTGGATCTTGGTTTTGATCATGGCCTTTACCCTTTCATAAAAGGGGGCGGGATGTTCAAGTAACTCATCCATGGAATCCGAATTTGACAGGTCGTTACGCGCCATTAACCATTCCTCATATGCTGACGTTGTCAGTTTACTCTATGACCTGTTAGATGTATATATATGTACATGTATATACATTAGCACTGATAATAAGGTGGTAAAATGGCAGTCTGGTTGGCAGAAAAAGCGCTGTTGCCTGATGGCTGGGCAAATAATGTCGGCATAACCGTGTCCGAAGAAGGCATCATAACCGCGCTGGAAAAGAACGCAGCGCCGAATCCGCAGGCGACGCGCATCAAAGGGGTCGTCGTGCCGGGTATGCCGAACCTGCACTCCCATGCCTTCCAGCGGGCGATGGCCGGGTTAACGGAGGTGGCGGGAAACCCGTCGGATAGCTTCTGGACCTGGCGGGATCTGATGTACAGGCTGGTAGATAAAATTACGCCAGAACAGCTGGAAACCATCGCCAGCTATCTGTACATCGAAATGCTCAAAGCCGGGTACACCTCGGTCGCCGAATTCCACTATCTGCATCACAGCAGCAGCGGCGCGCCTTATGAAGAGCGGACGGAATTAGCGCTGCGTATCGCCAGCGCGGCGAAACATACCGGCATCGGCCTGACGCTGCTGCCCGTCCTGTACAGTTACGCCGGGTTTGGCGCGCAGCCGCCCTCCGTTGGACAGCGCCGCTTTATCAACGATAGCGACAGCTACCTGACAATGTACGAGTCGCTCACATCGCGGCTGGCCGGCGAGCCAATGCAGCGTACCGGTCTGTGCTTCCACTCATTACGGGCCGTTACGCCGGAGCAGATTGGCGCCATTCTGGCCTGCCATCCTGGCCAGCAGCCGATTCATATTCATATTGCTGAACAGCAAAAAGAGGTGGATGACTGCCTGGCCTGGTCCGGCGAGCGCCCGGTGGAGTGGCTGTACAACCATCTCCCCGTGGATTCGCGCTGGTGCCTGATCCACGCCACTCATCTGACGCCTCAGGAAACGATGAAGATCGCCACATCCGGTGCGGTGGCCGGCCTGTGCCTGACTACCGAAGCCAATCTCGGCGATGGCATATTCCCTGGCCCACAATATCTGGAGCATAACGGCGTCTGGGGAATTGGTTCCGACAGCCACATTAGCGTCAGCGTCAGCGAGGATTTACGCTGGTTCGAATACGGGCAGCGCCTGATAGCCCAGCGCCGCAACCGGCTCATCGTCCCAGGCGAGCCTCACGTCGGCAACGTGCTGTATCAAGGGGCGCTACGAGGCGGCGCCAGAGCGCTGGGCCAAAACATTGGCCAGCTAAGCGTAGGATATCGGGCCGATCTGGTCGTATTGGATAGCCAGAATCCCTTTATCGCCAGCGCAGAAGACCAGATGCTGCTCAACCGCTGGATCTTCGCCTGCTCATCTAATCCCATTACCGCGGTGATGACTGGCGGACGCTGGGTGATTGAGGATGGGCATCACCATAAAGAAGAATCTGTCTCTCAGGCATTTATTCAGGTAATGAAAGATCTTGCAGCCTGATATCGAAAAAAGCGGTTCACCGACGGTGAACCGTTTTGTTTTCGGATGTATTCAAAGTAAAAGCCTCGGGCGATTCACTGAATCCAATAAGCCAGCCCCGCGGCGAAGAGCATTGAAAGCAGGACCGATGCCAGGCCAGGCAGCAGAAAAGGGTGATCGATAATATGTCGGCCCAGTCTGGTGGAGCCGGTATCATCCAGCTCTACCGCCGCCAGCAGCGTCGGATAGTTTGGCAAAATAAAAAGAGAAGCCGTTGCCGGGAAGCAGGCAACCAAAATAGCCGGGGCAACGCCCATACTCAGCGCGGCGGGGAATAAAATTTTTGTGGAGGCCGCCTGAGAATACAAGAAGCATGAGGCCGCCATAATAATAATGGCCAGCATCATGGGCGAATCCAGCAAGTGTGACGAGACCGCGCTTTGCAACCACTGTTGATTACTGTCCATAAAGGTTGAACCCAGCCAGGCGACGCCGAGAATACAGATGCAGGAGGTCATCCCGGTTTTAAACACCGAGCCGGACGGGACCTTGTGTACGTTAACCCGGCAGCACACCACAATCAGCAGCGCAACGCCCATCATCACCCCTACCCGCGCCTGTCCGCTGCTCATGACCGGATGGGCAATCAGCCCGAGCTTCGGACTGGTGACAATCGCATAAACCAGCACCACAACCAGCCCGACGATAAAAATCAGCACCGAACGACCGGCACAGGGCGGGATCGCCCGCGCAGTCCTTGCCTGCACCTGAACCGGATTGTCATTGAGCCGATCCTGCTGGCGGATCCTGTCCCAGCACAGGTAAAAAACGGAGGTGACCAGCAGCGCCAGAAAGGTGGACGGGATTGATACCGCAATAAGCTCAATATAGCCCCAGCCAGAATGGCCCTTTTCCAGAATCCCCGAGAAGAAAATCACCGCCGCAGAAATGGGCGACGCCACAATGCCCAGCAAAGAGGCACCGACCGAAAGAGCAAGCGCCCGGGTGGGTTTTATATTGTTCTCTTTCGCCACGCCGACAATAACCGGCATACAGGCAAAAGAGACCTGCCCGGTGCTGGCCATCATGGTTAATAGCCAGGTGGAAAGCGGCGCGGTGATGACTAACAATCGCGGATAGCGGCGCAGCAGGCGCTCGGTGAGGTCAACAAGGTATTCAATACCGCCGGCCTCCTGCATGGCGGCAATCGCCACGATCACCACCATTATAAATACGATAACCAGCATCGGCATATCACCCGGCGTGGCGCCGAGCGCGCTGAGGACAATCACGCCGGCGCCGCCGGCAACCCCCACGCCGATCCCCCCGACCCGCATGCCGATGTACAGAAACAGCAGCACCACCAGAAACTGAACCAATATCATACATTGCCTCCACGGCTCCCTGTCCGGCATTAACCCTTTACATGATTAAATGGCCTGCAAGTCCTGGCCGCCGGGCAAACGCGCTCTCACCCTGTTTTTGGATACAAACGATAACTTATCGCGCTACTGCGGCATCGCTGCGCACGGTATTCATCAGGCATCCGATCTGCTCAATCTCGACTTCCACCCTGTCCCCGGGCTGCATAAAGAGCGGCGGGGTACGTTTTTTTCCGATGCCTCCGGGCGTGCCGGTCAGAATGACATCCCCCGGAGAGAGCGCGCTGAAGGTGCTGATATACGCAATGAGTTCGGCAATTGAATACAACATGCTGCCCGTATTATCCTGCTGCACCGTCTGGCCATTCAGTCGGGTGGTAATATTCAGATTTTGCGGGTCGGGGATAGCGTCCGCGGTCACCAGCCAGGGGCCGAAGCCGCCCGTCGCTGGCCAGTTTTTGCCGCCGGTAAAGCAGGCATGCTGCCAGTCGCGCACGGAGCCATCCATATAGCAGCTGTAGCCGGCAACATAATGCAGCGCCTCCTGCTCTGGTATATTGCGTCCTCCACGGCCCATCACCAGCGCCATTTCGCCTTCATAGTCAAACTCATTGCTGCGTTCCGGCTTGAGGAGCGGTGCCAGGTGCCCGGCCTGTGAATCCGCAAAGCGGATGAATAGCACTGGGTTAGAGGGCTTCTCGTTACCGGCAGCATTTTTATCGCGATAATTCACGCCAGCGCAGATAATTTTTTTCGGTTCAGTAATGACCGGCAGGAAAGCGATCTCGTCGAAAGAATAGTTCGCCTGTTTCGCAGACGGCGGCAGAGTATCAACAAGATGAAGATGCGGTATAAATTCCAGCAGGCTGCCATATTGAGGAAACCGCGCCTGCAGATCGATGACGCCGTCAGCGGTCGCCAGGCCATATTTGTTTTTATCATTAACGCGAAAGCTTAATAGTTTCATAAATCACCCAGCAATATACAGAGGTGAAAGCCCCGACGTTATGATGAAGAGCAGCAAAAAATACCGGGGCGAAGTAACCGATGATCCGCAATACAGTAAGCGATATTTCTGCATTGCGGATTAACAACAGACGCAGAATAAATTAACCGACGCGGCCCAGCTCAGCGGCGCGCATGGCGTCGTGGATCTCTTTTTCAGCGCCATTTTCGAGCGGCAGCAGCGGAGAGCGAACGGTGGCATGTTCAAGGATCCCGCGCGCAACCAGAGCATGTTTAAGGGCCACGGTACCTTCCATGTGCGAACCGCGGTGGTAGACGCTTTTGGTCACCGGCAGCAGTCGGTCGTGCAGCTCACGCGCTTTAACGTAATCGCCCGCTTTACCCGCCTTAATCATTTCAATTAACGGCTCAGGCGCGATATTGCCGTAGCCGACCAGGAAGCCATCCACATCAAAGGCGGTATGCAGCAGATATTCATCGTGGCAGCTTAAGATTTGCAGATCCGGACGCTCGCGGCGAATAACCGGAATTTCGGTATCCCAGCGGCGCATATTACGTACGCCATTCTTCATGGCAAATACGCCCGGCTGCGCGGAGATATCCAGCAGCGTTTTCAGGTTGTAGGTGGCTTTAGTGACATCCGGATACTGGAAAAGAATCAGCGGCAGGCCGCTTTCTTCGTACACCACGCGGTAGCGATCCTGAGGCGCGCCATCCTGATAGCCAAAGCGCAGCCAGCCGTGGGAAGGATAGAGCAAACCGGCGGATGCGCCGGCGGCAACGGCGCGCTTCGCCTCCAGCGCAGCCACTTCCGTCCCTTCCCCGGTGATGCCGGCAATAATCGGAAGCTTATCATCCACGGACTTCACAAACGCGCGGATCACATTCGCCTGCTCTTCCTGGGTCAGAAAAGTCCCCTCCCCTGCATGTCCCAGCACCACCAGACCTTTCACCCCGTCGATGCTGCCCAGCCAGCTGCCGAGGCGCTGAATGGCATCATAGTCTACGCGTCCATCGCGAGTGAAGGGTGTAACCGGAGCCGGAGTCAAACCTCTCAGATCGATGTTAATCATAAATATCCCCTTGATGAGTAAGCATTTGTTTACGGTTAAGCGATTCTTTGAAACGGAAGTGAAATCGTTTCTGCAATCGTTTTCACGACGTTGACATTGAACCTCAAAAATAAAACCGTCAACGCCATGTTGGTTAAAAATGCAACGCAGATCACAAACTAAACCGCGATCTGCATCCGGGATGAGATCCGTTATACAAAATTCAACCCTCCCCGCTTTCTCCTGGAAAGTCGGGGGAGGATCGCAGGGGGATTATTTACGTGGAGACGCGGTAGACTTACGGGGAATAAGGGAAGGCGTGGTAATCCGAATATTATTATTTATCTCTGGATTCAATAACATATCAACCGCATTGCTGGCGATATGCTCCAGCGGCGTTCTGACCGAGGTCAGCGCCACGGGCAGTCTGCTCACCAGGGGAATATCATTGTAGCCGACCAGGGAGAGATCTTCGCCAATCACCAGCCCCTGCTGGTGCGCGGCCGCGAGGACGCCGATCGCCAGCTCGTCATTGACGGCAAATAGCGCGCTCGGGCGATGAGGCTGGCTGAGAATTTTCATTCCCTGCTGCTCCCCCGAGGCGATATTAAAATCTGAATGACAGCACCATTCCGCTTCGATCCTGAGCCCGGCTTCCTGCATTGCCCGCTCAAAGCCCTTACGCCGGTTGCGCGCGTTGGAGGCAAAATCAGGGCCGCCAATCAGGCCAATATCGCGGTGGCCTAAATCAATCAGGTGTCGGGTAGCCAGATAGCCGCCAAGCTCATCGTCCCCGACCGATGAGGGGCTAAAACCGTCGGTACGCAGCGCCAGAACGTGGGGCACATCCCGTTCACGCAGGGTTTGCGGCAAAGGATCGTCCAGCCGGCAGGTGGACATGATCAACCCATCCACGCGACGATCCAGCAGCGATTCCACGGCGTTTTTCTCCTGATCCTTGCTATCACCGCAGGTCGCAACGATCGCGAAATAGCCTCGCCTGGCCGCCGCCCTGGCTATCTCTTCGAAAAGCATCGCCGTAACGGCATCGGTCAGCCTCGGCACCAGGACGCCAAGCGTTCCGGTATCGCCCCGGCGCAGGCTGGAAGCAACATAGTCCCGACGGTAGCCCAGCTCACGGGCCACCTGGCGAATTTTCTCTGCCGAGGCGCTGCGTGAAGTGGGTAACCGTTCATCGAGTACGCGCGAAACGGTCGAGACGCTCACGCCCGCAGCGCGAGCAACATCCCGCATTGTCGCCAGCTTTTTTTCCGGCAAATCGTTCAGTTCACTTTCTTGATCCATCTGCTGCTCCAACTCATCAATGCGGGTAAAAATCCGTGTTGCCCGTTCAACGGATACCATCGTGCAAACCGTGGGGTTAAAGGATCTTACGTCAAACCTCGCCCGGACAAAAGGAATGGTGCTTCACTTTGCCGGGTTCATTCGGCTGGTCGTTAATTCACATTTCTTATCCATTTTGCTTTGCATTCGCCGCTTCGCCTTTTTGCGCGTGAGTTTTTTCAGATTGTGAACTGCTCGACATTTATACAACAGGCGTAATTGACTTAGCGGCGAATCCAGCAAAGGATTAGCTGCAAGTGAAATCGATTGCAGTAACGTTATCATAAACACATCAGGACAGCATTATATGCAGCACGTCGATGAATAAGGGTTCGTTGCCCTGTGGTTATTCAGAACCTTACGTGTATGCCCCAGACAACGTTTAACAGGGTAATACTATGTCAACTCAGGCCATTGCTTCAGATTACGCCGTTGCCAGCGGAACGGCGTCCACGCCAGACGCGCTGCTGGCAAGGCTGGAACGCCTCCCCATCACCCGACGGCTGAAAGCGATCCGCGTTATCGTCGGCTTATCGACGTTTTTCGATGCCTATACCATTATTGCAATCGCATTTGCTCTCCCCCAGCTTACCCAGGAGTGGGGTCTCACGCCGACGTTTGTCGGTCTTATTATTGCGGCCAGCTACGTGGGCCAGCTGTGCGGCGCCCTGTTTTTCGGCTCGCTGGCGGAAAAAATAGGCCGTATCGGCGTATTGCGTATCACCATCATCATGTTCGTACTCATGGATGCGGCCTGCCTTTTTGCCTGGAACGGCTGGTCAATTCTTGTTATTCGCTTTTTACAGGGGGTGGGTATCGGTGCGGAAGTCCCCGTTGCCAGCGCCTATATCAATGAATTTGTCGGTGCCAAAAAGCGCGGGCGTTTCTTTTTGTTGTATGAAGTGATTTTCCCTATCGGCATGATGTTTGCCGGATTGGTGGGGTATTTTCTGGTGCCCATCTATGGCTGGAAGGTCATGTTTTTAATTGGCTTAGTCCCCTCCGCGCTGACCGTTCCCCTGCGCTGGCTCATGCCGGAATCACCGCGCTGGTTGACAGCAAAAGGGAGGCTGAAGGAAGCGGACAGCATCGTATCGACGCTGGAATCAGAGGTCATCAGGCGCGGGATGACGTTGCCCGAACCGGAAATAAAAGCCCCCGCGGTGCAAAAAGCGGCTCCGGAAGGGGTTAAAGCCCTCTTTGGCGGTATCTATAAATCCCGCACCTTTATGCTCTGGGGACTGTGGCTGACGGTTTATAGCGTCAACAACGGAATGATCACCTGGTTTCCAACCCTCTACAAAACCTGGTTTAACCTCTCCCTCGATACCAGTCTGGCCTACGGCTGGATCACCTCTTCCTGCGGCGTCGTGGCTTCGGTGATCTGCGCCTTGATGATCGACCGCGTCGGGCGCAAGCGCTGGTACACATGGGCCTTTTTACTGGCCGTCGTTCCGCTGATCGCCCTCTCCGTTCTGGGCGCGAAATCCGCCGTTGAAATTCTGATTCTGGGCAGCCTGACCTACGCCATTCTGCAGACCATCGCTTTCTCGCTTTATCTGTACGCGGCAGAGCTTTATCCCACCCGACTGCGCGCTATCGGCACCGCGTATTCCAGCGCATGGCTCCGGGCGGGGTCATCCATCGGCCCACTGATGGTCGGTTTTATCGTCAGCGGCTTCGGGATCCGCTTTGTGTTTATCACTTTCGCGGTCATTGCGCTGATTGGCGGCTTAATTACCTGGCTTTTTGCCATTGAAACCAAAGGAAAATCGTTAGAAGAGCTGTCGCCATAGACGGCCTGTGGCTCCGGGAAACGCGGAGCCACCTCTGACGGGAGGTCGGCGCAGCCGGCTGATTCAGCTGCGCCTTACCGGGAATTATTCATAGACCTGGATCATTAACAGGCGGTAAAAACATGAACAAACTCATCCACAGCGGCACGATGCTGCTGGCTTTACTACACCCTTTACAGACGCTGGCCAACGAGACGCTTTTTTCTCCCACCGCAAAAAACATGACCGGAGAATGGGGAGGCGTGCGTACGGATCTGCGCCGTCATGGTTATGATTTTACGCTGGAATATAGCGCAATGACGGCCACGAATATCTCCGGCGGTTACGATCGCGATAAAACCCTGCGCTACAGCGACCAGTATATTCTCGGCGTAAATATGGATCTGGAAAAGATTTTAGGTATTCACGACGGTGAATTTAAAGCGTCGGTGAATAATCGTAACGGGCGAGATCTGACTCAGGATCGCCTTCAGGATCCGCGCGCGCCGGTAATAGGCTCCGGTGTTCAGAGCAACTACGGTCGGGGGCAAACATGGCACGCGACGCAGTTTTGGTTCAAAAAAACCGGGTGGGATAAGAAGCTGGATCTCAAGGTGGGCCTGATGCCGCCGGGAGAGGATTTTGATAACAACGGCTGCTTTTTTCAAAACCTGTCGCTGTGCGGCTCTTTAGCCGGCCACGGCAGCGGCGTCTGGTATAACACCCCCATAGGCCAGTGGGGCGGCCGTATTAAATACAGCCCTGCCCCGGCGCTTTACGTCCAGGCCGGCGCGTTTCAGTACAATCCTGCCTACGCCACCCGCCACGGAAGCTTCCAGCTGGATGGTACCGGGCATCTGGGGTACATGTACCTTTTTGAACTGGGATATCGACCTACTCTCGGCGCGGCAAAACTCCCCGGCATCTGGAAACTCGGGGGATGGTATAACACGGCGGACGCCAATGATGTGCTGGATGATGACAATGGCGATCCCTATGTGCTCACGCACCAGGCCGCCCGGCGACACGACGGCCGCTACGGAGGTTATCTCTATATCGTCCAGCAGCTGACCTACTCGAGCAGCCAGCGCCAGCGTGGCCTTAGCCTTTTCGGGCATCTGGCAATGAATGATAAAGATACGGCGACAATGGACTATCAGATTCAGGCCGGAGCCATTTATCAAGGCTCTTTCGCCAGCCGTCCGCAGGACTTTATCAGCTTCGGCGTCAGTAAAATGCACGCCAACGACAGAGTCGCCCGTCGGGCGCAGCTCCTGAACCAGATGCGGGGGATCGATGATTATGATAACCCTCTGTATGTTCCGGTTCGCAGAGCCGAGTATGCCGCAGAGCTGCATTATAGCTTTCGCGCGACGCCATGGCTGACCGTGCGCCCTAACCTGCAGCTGCTCGTTCATCCGGGAGGAAGCGAAGAGATTAAAAACGCCTGGGTGCTCGGCAATCAGGTGACCGTCAAATTCTGATAAAACGGGCTGCCGCCGTCAGGCCTGCTCTATTCAGCAATACGCAGCCTCTCAACGCTTTAGCGCACCGGAATCAACGACCAGACACATGTCTTTCCAGGGGGAG
Source organism: Klebsiella sp. CN_Kp106 (assembly GCF_040064575.1). Classification (NCBI taxonomy): domain Bacteria; kingdom Pseudomonadati; phylum Pseudomonadota; class Gammaproteobacteria; order Enterobacterales; family Enterobacteriaceae; genus Klebsiella; species Klebsiella sp. CN_Kp106. The sequence goes on from NZ_JBEAIG010000008.1 coordinate 22,737, forward strand.
AGGAGATTATCTCCCCATTTCTCCCCCCACGTCATAGGGAATTCAGAGGGAGTACGGACAGAACTGGGGTCAGCTTCTTTATATAACCCTCTTGTCTATCGCGGGAAATTCTTTGGTCGCGGTCGTGGTTATCCAGTCACGGAAACGCCGGCATATCTTCTGCAAGACCGCGGACTCGTCGTACACCAGATAGTACGCAATCGGCGTATCAACCGGTATTTTTAGCGGGTTAATCAGCAAACCACTCTTCAGTTCTTCACAAATAAGAGAACTGCGCACGAGCGCGATACCTTTGCCCGCGATTGCGGCCTCAATCACGCCGTTGGAATCGATGAAAACGGGCCCCGTGTCTGTCTTCAAATTGCTAATACCCAGAGCACGAAACCAGAGAGCCCAGTCCAGCCTGTGTTCATCGTGCAGCAGCGTGTATTCAGCCATATCGCCCGGTGATGAGAGCTCGTCCTCTGATGCGATTAACCGGGGGCTACAGACCGGGAGGAGTTTATCGTTTATCAGGCACTCAGACTCCAGCCCGGGATAGTCACCAGCCCCGTGTCGGATGGCGAAATCAATCCCTTCAGACAGTAAATCAACCTGCCTGTTGGTGGTACTGATTTGCACTTCCACGCCCGCGTTAGCTTTTTCAAATGCAGGCAGCCGCGGCAGGAGCCATTGGATGGCAAAACCACTTGTGCAACTGACCGTCACTTTGTTTGCCTTTCCTTCATTCATTAAGCGCTGTGTTGCTTCTGCTATCTGATTGAAAGCCGGCCTTATCGCCCGCAGATAGATGCGTCCTTCGGTTGTCAGTTCGAGACGGCGAGGACTACGTATGAACAACCGGCTGTTCGTCATGCTTTCCAGCTTAGCAATCTGTTGGCTGACCGCGCTGGATGTCACGCATAACTCATCGGCAGCCGCTTTCATACTCATCAGCCTTGCCGCAGACTCAAAACACATAAGCGCATGTAAAGGTGGCATTTTCATCGGCTACACGACTTCATGAATTAGAAAAGCTTAAGTATAAACAAAAATCTTGTTTGTCAGTACGCCCGCCCTGTTTCACAGTTGCGTTGTGACTTCTCATTCAAATAAAAGGAACCGCTATGCGCATTGCTGATTATCTTCGGTTATTGTTGCTCGCCGCTATCTGGGGCGCGAGTTTTCTCTTTATGCGTATAGCCGTACCGCAGTTTGGCGCTATTAACACGGCTTTTTTGCGCGTCTTTTTTGGTTTCACAGGACTCGCGGTTATTTTATTTATCTTTAAATCTTCTTTTGACTTTAAAGATAAATTTAAGTCCTCTGTGATGCTTGGCGTCATTAATTCTGGATTACCCTTCCTGATGTATTGCCTGGCTGCCAAATGGTTACCGGCTGGGTATTCAGCCATTCTGAATGCAACAACGCCGTTGATGGGGGCGGTGATTGGGTTTGCATTTTTTGCAGAGAAATTAACATTCAGAAAATGGGCTGGCATGCTCCTGGGCATTGTCGGGATCATCGCGATCGCCACAATTGGTGAACCCCTGTCAGCTGAGAAACAAATTGCCGGCGTTATTGCCTGCCTCATCGCGACCAGTTGCTATGCGATCGCCGGTTTTCTGACGCGTAGCTGGATTTCAAACAAAGGTGGACTCGATCCTAAAATCGTTGCCTTCGGTAGTCAGATAGGTGCGTCCTTTTTTTTGCTACCCTTTTTTATATGGAGCACCCATAGTGGACCGACCGTTAACTGGTTACAGCAAGAGGCATGGATAAGCGTCATTGCCGCAGGAGCGATCTGTACCGCATTTGCCTACATACTCTATTTCCGGCTTATCGCTGATATCGGACCCTTACGTTCATTAACAGTGACCTTTTTAATTCCTCCATTTGGCGTGCTATGGGGATACATGGTACTGAACGAAACCGTTAACAATGGTTTTGTTATCGGGGCGATCATTATAGGTATTGCTGTCTGGATGGTTGTGAGCCCGGAAAAAAATAATTAGCGAGGGAGTACGCAGAGTCAAATTGACGTGCATTCAGTGCCAGAAATCCCCAAGAAATTATCCTGAAAACGTAATGAATATGGCCAGTTCGCCGCTAACCGGCTGCTGTCCTGGGCAATGCGTAAACTGACAAGAGAACACCCATGGGCGCCCTTTCCTGCGGTTCTGAACCCCCCTGATCCCGGCATAGCCTTCCTGCTATGCCGGGTATTTCAACTACCGCTTGATTAACGCAAACACGCCCCAGCCAAAGTATTCACGCGTATAAGTCGCATGGCGTTTTGGCGCCATCGTCAGCTCCGCCCGGACTTCTGGCACAAACTCATCATCGGGGTTTTCCTCTAACCAACGGCGCATGGTGAGCCATTTCGCCGCTTCGTAGCGGTCCCAACCTTCCTGGTCCGCCAGCACCATTTCGACGAGGTCATAGCCAAGCGCATCGTAAGAGGAGACCAGATCGGCAAGCGTCAGAAAGTCGGCGAGCGAAGAGGCGCCACAGGCCTGTGCTATCTCTTCCGTTGCCGGTACCTGGCGCCAGTACGGTTCGCCGATCAGCAGCATACCGCCGGGCTTGAGGCTTTTGCTCAGCAGCTCGATAGTCCCGGCGACGCCGCCGGCGATCCAGGTCGCGCCCACGCAGGCGGCGATGTCGCATTTTTCCTCGGCCACATAACCGGCGGCGTCCTGGTGAATAAACGTCACGCGGTCGGCAACGCCGAGCTCTTCTGCCCGCAGCTTAGCCTGCTCGCTGAACAGCGCGCTCATGTCGACGCCGATGCCGCGAATGCCGCGATCGCGCGCCCAGGTACAGAGCATCTCCCCCGAACCGCTGCCAAGGTCGAGTATCCGGGTTCCGGCCTTCATTCGCAGCGCGCGGCCAAGAGCGGCGTATTTTTCCGGCGTAAACGGGTTATGGATGCGGTGAGCGCTTTCACTAATGGTGAAAATACGGGGAATATCCAATGGTTGAATTCCTTTTATGGGTTTTGCGGAAAGAGAATCGGGAACGTTTTTTTCGGCCAGCAGCGCGTACAGCTTGCCGGTAAAGGTTTCGCTGACCGGCCATTCCGCCTCATCCGGGCGAGTAATGGTGGTCAAACCCGCCGTGCGCAGCAGGTCGAGATAAGCGTCATCATGCCAGGCGGTCATCCGGCTGCCGAAGCGCGTCACCTTGCCGCTCTCTTCAATCGCCATAAACCGCGTGGAGCTGGTTTGCGCCGCCGGATCCCAGGCGTGCTCCGTCAGCAGCAGGTGCGGAACATCAAGAAACAGCCCCTGCGGACAGCGCTGCCAGCCGGGATCGGCCATTCCCTGACGTTTAACCTCTGCATAGGTATGAACCTCGATGAGCAGCTTTCCCCACGGAACCAGCCACTGCGCGCAGCGATGAACCAGCGAGCGGGCCTCAGCCGCGCTGAACACGTTCAGTTCACCGAAGGTCATCATAATGAAATCAAACTGGGTTTCCGGCGCGTACTCGCGAACGTCCTGCTGGTGATAGGCAATATCCAGCCCGGCCGCCTGCGCCTGCTGCCGGGCCCAGGCGATCGACGCCGGCGAAAAATCCACGCCCGTACAGTAAAAGCCGCGCTCCGCCAGCAGGCGGGTGTAAAAGCCCGGCCCGCAGCCGAGGTCCAGAATGCGCGCGCCGGCGGGTAGCTGTCCGGCAATCCACGCGACCTGTTGTTCGATAACCGCACGCCTGCGGCTGGCCCAGTCGTGCTCCTGCGACAGATGGTTCTCCAGCATACGCTGGCTAAAAGCCGGTTCATCCCAGGGGATTTTGCGCTCCCGGGATGACAACGCGATATGCCTGGAACCTGTAATAATCGTGCCAATAGTCATCATCATCTCCTTATTGATTACTCGCGCCAGTGCTCGGGTTTCATTAACGCCCGGGCGCACTGTATCTGGCCCGTTCGTCCCAGCGGCTGAGACGAAATCGGCTGCAGCATCCAGCAGGCTTTATGCGCCGCGGGAATCGGATAAGGCGCCGGATAGCCTTTATCTCCCGCGCATGGCTCAAACCCGTGCCTGGGGTAGTAAGCGGCGTGGCCCAGAACAAATACCGCCTGGCTTCCCATTGCTTTCAACTGCTCAATGCCGTGCCGGATAAGCTCTCCGCCAACGCCCACGCCCTGGTATTCCGGCACCACCGCCAGGGGAGCAAGGATGTGCATCATCGGCGAGTCCGGCTCCCCTTTGAACGTCGCCCGGGTGAATAAAATATGCCCAACCGCCTCTCCGTTATGCCTGGCCAGCAGCGATAGCGTCGGGCAGGCACTCTCATCGTTGAGCAAATCGGCCACCAGCCTGGCCTCTTTGCTGTAGCCGAAAGCCCGGGTTTCGACGTCGAGAATGTCATCGGTATCGCCTTCAGAGGCGACATGAAAAGTGAAGCTGTGGTTTGTCATCAGAGGCTCCTTAGCGATTGTCCAGCTGTGCGCGGACGTTATTCAGCCCGGTGGTATTGATGCGGTAGGGCTGTCCGTTGACGGACTTAATCAGCTTTTTGGTTTTGAGTTTTTTGAAAACGGCGAGCGTGCAGTCGCTGAGCAGGAGCCCTTCGCGGCTGTAGCATTCAACAGAGGTGACGCGGCCTGATGCATCGCGGATGTGCGCGATCCGGCCACCTTTAGCGAGAACGTGTAAGGTACGTTGTTCCTGACGGGATAGATTCATACTGAAGAAACCTGTTAATCATCATGCGTAAAAACGAGCCAACACCCGCAGGTGTTCGCGTAAGGTTTAAGCGCAGCGATAACCAGTCCGGCCTGAAAAGGTCGGGAAGCTGATTATCTGATGATGACATTCTCCAGCATCAAAGCCTCGGTGAGAGTTGAAAAGGTATTTACCAGCGGAATGATAACACGTAGTTTTTATATGGAAATCGTAATAATCAAAAAGTGTGATCTGCTGCGAGTCCGTACGCGCTCCGGCCGGCATCAATGACCGCCTCCGTTCTTCTGGTCGATAGGTTTGGTACATTGGTTAACCATTTCGCAACACGACGCTACCCGCCGCGCACTGACCCTATGCCCATGAAGAATTCCACTTCCCCGGTTCTGAGTAATCTCTTGAAGTACATGAAAAATGCTTAACACTAACGCCAGCAGAATCAGCCCGCGCCCCGTGGCGGTCTAACAATGCCGCCCTGTTTAACGTTCCCTCCCCTTCACGCATCTCCGTCACACTTTGGTTTACCAATTTGCCATTCATGGTTGACATGTTCGACCAATTGGAGGAATTTATACGCCATATCGTCTGGTTTCCCCTCCGTTACGATGGTTGACCGGAACCGACGCTACCATCAAAGCAGCGGCCTGAAGCAGGTCAATAACGTGAAAGAGGTTAAGCATGGAACAGACATGGCGCTGGTATGGCCCTAACGATCCGGTCACTTTAGCTGACGTCCGTCAGGCGGGCGCGATCGGAGTGGTTACCGCCCTGCACCATATCCCGAACGGTGAAGTGTGGACGGTTGACGAAATCCTCAAGCGTAAAGCCATCGTGGAAGCCGCCGGGCTGGTATGGTCGGTGGTCGAAAGCGTACCGATTCACGAAGAGATCAAAACCCATACCGGCAACTACGCGAAGTGGATCGCTAACTACCAGCAGAGCCTGCGCAATCTGGCCCAGTGCGGCATCCGTACCGTGTGCTACAACTTTATGCCGGTCCTCGACTGGACCCGTACCGACCTGGAATACGTCCTGCCGGATGGCTCCAAAGCCCTGCGTTTCGATCAAATTGAATTCGCCGCCTTTGAACTGCATATCCTCAAGCGCCCGGGCGCGGAAGCGGACTATACCGCCGAAGAGGTCGCTCAGGCGAATCAGCGTTTCGCCGCCATGAGCGATGAAGATAAAGCGCGCCTGACCCGCAACATTATCGCCGGTCTGCCGGGCGCGGAAGAGGGATATACCCTCGACCAGTTCCGCCAGCACCTTGCCACCTATAAAGATATTGATAAAGCCGCGCTGCGCGAGAATTTCGCCGTCTTCCTGAAAGCGATTATCCCCGTCGCCGAAGAGGTTGGCGTACGTATGGCGGTACACCCGGACGATCCGCCGCGCCCGATTCTCGGCCTGCCGCGCATCGTCTCGACCATTGAAGATATGCAGTGGATGGTCGACACGGTGAACAGCATGGCTAACGGCTTTACCATGTGCACCGGCTCCTACGGGGTCCGCGCCGACAACGATCTGGTGGATATGATTAAGCAGTTCGGCCCGCGCATTTACTTCACCCATCTGCGCTCTACGCTGCGCGAAGAGAACCCGAAAACGTTCCACGAAGCCGCTCACCTGCACGGCGACGTGGACATGTACGAAGTGGTGAAAGCGATTGTTGAAGAAGAGCACCGCCGTAAAGCGGAAGGCAAAGAGGATCTTATCCCTATGCGTCCTGACCACGGCCACCAGATGCTCGACGATCTGAAAAAGAAAACCAACCCCGGCTATTCCGCGATTGGTCGCCTGAAAGGGCTGGCTGAAGTTCGCGGCGTCGAGCTGGCGATTCAGCGCGCTTTTTTTAGCCGCTAATTCCTGACTGGCGGGGCCGACGTCCCGCCTTTACCTCTTCGGCCGCCTTTTGCGGCCCACTCTGGAGTTTGCTATGACTGCAACCATTGCCGACAGCAACCTGCCGGTGACGCGCCCCGCGTGGGATCGTTCTCGCCTGGAATCCCGCATCGTTCACCTGGGCTGCGGCGCATTTCACCGCGCGCATCAGGCGCTTTATACCCATCATCTGCTGGAAACCAGCGACAGCGACTGGGGCATCTGCGAAGTCAACCTGATGCCGGGCAACGATCGCGTTCTGATTGAACAGCTGAAAAATCAGCAACTGCTCTACACGGTGGCGGAAAAAGGCGCTGACAGCACCGCGCTGAAAATTATCGGTTCGATGAAAGAGGCGCTGCATCCGGAAATCGACGGCTGTGACGGCATTCTGCGCGCCATGACGCGTCCGCACACGGCAATCGTCTCCCTGACGGTCACTGAAAAAGGCTACTGCACCGATGCGGCCAGCGGCCAGCTCGATCTCAACAACCCGCTGATTCAACACGACCTCGCCAACCCGACGACGCCGAAATCCGCCATAGGCTATATTGTCGAAGCGCTGCGCCTGCGCCGTGAGCAGGGGCTTGAGGCCTTTACGGTGATGTCCTGCGATAACGTCCGCGAGAATGGCCACGTGGCGAAAGTGGCGGTGCTTGGCCTGGCCCAGGCGCGCGACCCGCTGCTGGCGGCGTGGATTGAAGCCCATGCCACCTTCCCGTGCACCATGGTTGACCGCATCGTACCCGCGGCGACGCCGGAAACGCTGCAGGAGATTGCCGACCAGCTTGGGGTCTACGATCCGTGCGCCATCGCCTGCGAACCGTTCCGCCAGTGGGTGATTGAAGATAGCTTCGTCAGCGGCCGCCCGGCGTGGGATAAAGTCGGCGCGCAGTTTGTTGAAGACGTCGTGCCGTTTGAAATGATGAAGCTGCGGATGCTCAACGGCAGCCACTCCTTCCTGGCGTATCTTGGCTATCTCGGCGGCTATGAAACCATCGCCGATACCATGACCAACCCGGCCTATCGCGAAGCGGCTTTCGCCCTGATGATGCAGGAGCAGGCGCCGACGCTCTTCATGCCGGAAGGCACCGATCTCCAGGCCTACGCCACGCTGCTGATTGCCCGTTTCAGCAACCCGTCGCTGCGCCATCGTACCTGGCAGATCGCCATGGACGGTAGCCAGAAGCTGCCGCAGCGCCTGCTGGATCCCATCCGTCTGCATCTGCAAAACGGCAGCAGCTGGCGCCATCTGGCGCTCGGCGTGGCGGGCTGGATGCGCTATACCCAGGGCATCGACGAGCGGGGGCAGCCTATTGATGTCGTCGACCCGCTGCTGGCGGAGATCCAACAGATCAACCAGCGTTTTCAGGGTGCAGAACGCGTCGCCGCGCTGCTGGCGTTAAGCGGAATTTTTGCCCACGATCTGCCGGACAATAGCGATTTTATTGCGGCGGTGACGCAGGCTTACCACGCGCTGTGCGAACGCGGCGCCCGCGAGTGCGTTGCGGCGCTCGGCGGCGGCCTGTAACGCTCTGTCCTGCCATGGGTCAACTGCACACCAATGTGGTTGACCCGTTTTCCCACTCTCCGCGCACGGGGAGGTGCCAACCCCCTGGCCAGATGCTATAGTCAGCCACCGGGCTATCGCATCTCACAACATAACATCATGAAATCACAAACTTCTCAGCACAGACCCTATCAGGAAGTCGGCGCGTTGATCCGCAATCTGATCGTCCAGACGCCCTATAACCCCGGCGATCGCTTACCGCCGGAACGTGAAATCGCCGAGATGCTGGACGTGACCCGCACCGTGGTCCGCGAGGCGCTGATCATGCTGGAGATTAAAGGGCTGGTCGAAGTGCGCCGCGGCGCCGGGATCTACGTGCTCGATAACGCCGTCGGAGAAGGCGCGGCGGAGAGCGCGGACATCAATCATTGCAATGATGCCGGTCCGTTTGAACTGCTGCAGGCCCGCCAGCTGCTGGAGAGCAATATCGCCGAATTTGCCGCCCTGCAGGCAACCCGGGAAGATATCATCAAAATGCGCCAGGCTTTGCAGCTGGAAGAGCGCGAGCTGGCCAGCAGCGCGCCGGGCGGCTCCGAAAGCGGCGATATGCAGTTTCATCTGGCTATTGCCGAAGCGACCCACAACAGTATGCTGGTCGAGCTGTTCAGACAGTCATGGCAGTGGCGGGAAAATAACCCCATGTGGATCCAGCTGCACCGCCATCTCGGCGATACCCACTACCGCCAGGAGTGGCTGGTGGATCACAAACGGATCCTCGCCGCCTTAATCAAAAAAGACGCCCGGGCGGCCAAGCTTGCCATGTGGCAGCATCTGGAAAACGTCAAACGCCGCCTGCTGGAGTTCTCCAACGTCGATGATATCTACTTCGACGGCTACCTGTTCGACTCCTGGCCGCTGGACAACGCAGACGCCTGATCCCTGCCGCTGGCGCACGGATAGCGGCCGTCCGCGCGCCTTCTGTGCCGCAGCGCAAAAGTTGATAATGATTCTCATCTTTATTGTCGCCCTGCCCGCGCAGTGATAAGGTGACGTCATCCGATGACGCCCTCTCCGGTGCCGAAAACCGCATGAACAAGACAACTACGCAGAACGAACCCGCCCGCCAGGCGCTGAGGAAAACCTTCTCCGTCAGCGAGTTTATGGCGTTTGGTGAACGATACGGTATCGACTACCGCTTCCCGCAGCTGCTGCAAAAGCCGGAGCCTCCGCACGCCAGCCCGGTGCTGCGGGGAGAAGTGGAAGAGATGACCCTGCCCTGCGGCATGTGCGTCACCCATTCTGATGTTCACGTATTGCAGCCTTATGAGACCACCTCCCGCCACAGTAGCCCGCTCTATATGCTGGTGGTGCTGGAAGGCTGCGTCGCGCTGACCCTCAACGGGGAGCAGCACCTGGTGCGTTCCGGGATGGCCTTCACCTCGCGCCTTAGCGAACATCAGGCCATGCGCGCCCGCCACGATGCCGACAGCCGGCTCCGTACGCTCTCCCTCGGACTCTACCCGGACGGCACCTGGCGCGATGGCCTGCTCGATTCATTGATGCGCGAGTGGGAAAGGTGCCAGACGCCAACGCTTATCTGGCAGATACCGGGTTTTCTGCTGAGCGGACTGCAGTACGCGCAGCAGAGCGCGCTGAGTCGCGTGTCCCGACAGCTGATGCTGGAAGGGCTTATCCTGCAGCTGTTCGGCCATGGGCTGAGCGTCTGTCAGGATGAAAGCGCGAAGCACGTCGCCCCGGCGGGCGGCGAACAGCAGCGGCTGGAGAGAGTTCGCCGCCTGCTGGAGCAGGCGCCGGAAAACGACTACACCCTCAATGAGCTGGCCCAGCGGGCGGCGATGAGCTCCAGCAGCTTGCGCAGTAAGTTTCGCCAGGCCTACGGCTGTTCGGTTTTTGACTACCTGCGCGATTGCCGCCTGGCGCGGGCAAGAAGCTATCTGCTGGAGGGCTATAGCGTGCAGCAGGCGGCCTGGATGTCGGGCTACCAGCACGCCACCAACTTCTCTACCGCTTTTCGTCGGCGCTACGGCATCTCGCCCTGCGATGTGCAAAAGCCGGGCTAATCCATTTTTCCCCTTTTTGCGAAAAATAGTCAGCGGCTTTGGCAGCGCGCATACGTATCCTGGCATTGCGCATAGCTATAGACAGCATCAAAAAGGTAATAATTCTTATTAACAATTAGAAATGCCTTTGGAGATGTTCATGTTTGCGAAAACTCGCCTGGCGCTACTGGTAGGATGGGTGACCGGCGGCGTCGCCTTCCCGCTGCTGGCCCAGGAAACAACAAAAAACGAAACCATCGTGGTCACTTCGCAGATGCAGAGCGGCGCGACCAAAATTGCCACCCCGGATATAGAGACCCCGCAATCGGTGTCTATTATCACGCGCGAGCAGTTTGAAGAACAGGGCGCGATCAGCGTCCGCCAGGCCGTGAGCTATACCCCCGGGGTTTACAGCAACCAGATTGGCGCCTCCAACCGCTTTGACTATATCGTCCTGCGCGGCTTCTCCGACGGCAGCCTGGATAACGTCTATCTCGACGGCCTGAAAATGATGGGCGATACCAACTCGCACAGCTCGCTGGTGGTCGATCCGTGGTTCCTGGAAAATATCGAAGTGGTGCGCGGCCCTGCCTCGGTGCTGTACGGCCGCTCTTCGCCCGGCGGCATCGTCGCCCTCACCTCGCGTAAACCCTCATTCGATCCCGGCGGAGAAATTAAGCTGTTTGCCGGGAATAACAACCAGCGCGGGGCAGCGTTTGACGTTACCGGGGCGCTGGACGATAACGATCGCGTGGCGGCGCGCTTAAGCGGCATGACCCGCTATGCAGACTCGCAGTTTGATACCTTAAAAGAGCAGCGCTACGCGATTATGCCCAGCCTGACCTGGCGCATCACCGACCAGACGCGCCTTGATTTAATGGCCTATCTGCATCGCGACCCGGAGGGCGGCAGCCACTCGGGCCTCCCCTATGAAGGTACCGTGGTGCCGCACTACGGCAAGAAAATCGCTAACACCTTCTTCGAGGGAGAAGATGACTACGACAAGTACGATCGCCGCGAAAATATGGTCGGCTACAACTTCGAGCATCTGTTTGATAACGGCTGGTCGGTGCGGCAGAAGCTGCGCTACCTGCATACCAAAGTCGAGCTGAATCAGGTTTATGCCGCGGGCTGGCTGAACGAAACCGAGCTGAACCGCGGCTATTCCGGCTCGGACGAAAAGATGAACGCCATCACCCTCGATAACCAGCTCGACGGCAGCGTCGATACCTGGGCCGTTAACCATCGCCTGCTGATAGGGATCGACTATCAGGACCGCAGCAACGACACCACCGGCTACTATGGCGCATTCCCGGCCATCGACGCCTTTAATCCGGTCTACGGCGCGAAGCCGGATTACATCACCATGTACAGCCGCGAGAAGCACAAGCTGCGCCAGACCGGCTACTATTTACAGGATCAAATGTCCTGGGAGCGCTGGCGTTTGACCCTCGGCGGGCGCTACGACCAGGTCAGCGTCTCCAACATCGATAAGCTTAATCAAACGCGCAGCGATCTGGATAAGAACAACTTCAGCACCCGCGCCGCGCTGCTGTATCTGTTCGATAACGGGTTTGCCCCGTACATCAGCTACTCCACCGCCTTTACGCCCACCAGCTTCGCCGACGAAAACGGCAACGTGCTGGATCCGATGAAAGGCAAGCAGTGGGAAGCCGGGCTGAAGTATGAGCCGGAAGGAATGAACAGCCAGTTCAGCGCCTCGGTATTCCGCATCAATCAGACCAATATCGCCACCAAAGAAGAGCCGACCGATCCGTATCGTTCGATTGGTGAAATTGAGTCGAAAGGGGTGGAGCTGGAGGCGATAAGCCAGCTAACGGATAGCTTCCGCCTGCAGGCCGCCTATACCTACACCGACATTCGCTATAAGAAAAGCAGCCCGGAAGAGCAAGGCAAGCGTGCAGTTTACGCGCCGCGCAATCAGGCCAGCGCCTGGCTGAGCTATGATGTAAAAAGCGGCCCGCTGGATGGCCTGACGCTGGGTTCCGGCGTGCGCTACGTCAACGGCATTACCAGCGACCGCCTGAATACGCACACTCTGCCATCCTATACGCTGGTGGATATGGCGATCGGCTATGACCTGTCGAAGGTGGGAATTAAAGGCCTCAGCGCCCAGCTGAACGTGAATAACCTGACCGACAAAAGCTACGTTGCCGCCTGTAACTCGCTCTCTTACTGCTACTTTGGCGCAGAGCGCAGTATCGTCGGCAGCGTCTCCTGGAAGTTCTGACGCGCTAAAAGCCCGGAGTTTTGCTCCGGGCTGCGGGTTACTCTTCCGCTTTATGGGCCCACGCGGGCATGGCCGTTAAGTAGCGCATCGCCCGCTTGCGCGCTTCCGCGGGGCCGACCTTCTGCCAGGAATCGAGGAACTCGGCCAGGCCGGAGACGGCATCCTCCCAGGACTTAAGCTTCCCCTCGCTATCGCAGCACCAGGCGCAGTAATCGTCGCTTGCGCTTTTCGCCTCCTCGGCGGACATCGGCATTCCGCAGGCCTGACAAAACCGTTCTTGCTGTGACATAGGGCGCTCCTTTCTCGCAAATTGAGCATAAAAAATACAGCATTGTTTGCACAATAACGTTCTGCCAGTTCAAATATCCGTAAATTATTGAGGGTTATTATTGTATCACCCAGCACTGCTCCCGGTTCTCTGAACGCGTTCGTCTACACTAAACAGGGACAGGTGTTTGACGCAGCTGATTCAGGCGCATCCACGGTTTAAAACAGATTAAGACAGGACGCAATCATGCAACTTAACGACCCTACCCTTTTTCGCCAGCAGGCGTTGATTAACGGACGCTGGCGCGACGCCAGCAGCAAAGAGACCCTCGCGGTCACCAACCCCGCCAACGGCCAGCAGCTGGGCAGCGTGCCCAAAATGGGCGCCGCAGAAACCCGCGAGGCTATCGATGCCGCCGCCGGCGCGCTGCCCGCATGGCGCGCCCTTACCGCCAAAGAACGCTCCGCTATCCTGCGCCGCTGGTTTGAACTGATGATGGAGCACCAGGACGATTTGGCGCGCCTGATGACGCTGGAACAGGGTAAACCGCTGGCGGAAGCAAAAGGTGAAATCAGCTACGCCGCCTCCTTTATCGAGTGGTTTGCCGAAGAGGGTAAGCGCATCTACGGCGACACCATTCCCGGCCATCAGGCCGACAAGCGGCTGCTGGTGATTAAACAACCGATTGGCGTGACCGCCGCTATCACACCGTGGAATTTTCCCTCGGCGATGATCACCCGTAAAGCGGGCCCGGCGCTGGCCGCAGGCTGCACGTTGGTGCTCAAGCCCGCCAGCCAGACCCCGTTCTCCGCGCTGGCGCTGGCGGAGCTCGCCAACCGCGCCGGGATCCCCGAGGGCGTGTTTAACGTGGTCACCGGATCGGCCAGCGAAGTCGGCAATGAGCTCACCGGTAACCCGCTGGTGCGCAAACTCTCGTTTACCGGCTCGACGGAAATTGGCCGCCAGCTGATGGAACAGTGCGCGAAAGATATCAAGAAGGTCTCGCTGGAGCTCGGCGGCAACGCGCCGTTTATCGTTTTTGACGACGCCGATCTGGATAAAGCCGTCGAAGGCGCGCTGGCCTCCAAGTTTCGCAACGCCGGGCAGACCTGCGTCTGCGCCAACCGCCTGTATGTCCAGGATGGCGTCTACGATCGTTTCGCCGAAAAGCTTCAGCAGGCGGTGAGTAAGCTGCAAATCGGCGATGGCCTGCAGCCCAACGTCACCATCGGGCCGCTGATTGACGAGAAAGCAATCGCCAAAGTACAGGAGCATATCGCCGATGCGCTGGGCAAAGGCGCGCGGATAGTAACCGGCGGGAAAGTTCATGAGCTCGGCGGAAACTTCTTTCAGCCAACGATTCTGGTGGACGTCCCCGGTGATGCCAAAGTGGCGAAAGAAGAGACCTTTGGCCCCCTCGCCCCGCTATTCCGCTTTAAAGATGAAGCGGATGTTATTGCTCAGGCCAACGACACAGAATTCGGCCTGGCGGCCTATTTCTACGCTCGCGATCTGAGCCGCGTCTTTCGCGTCGGCGAAGCGCTGGAGTACGGCATTATCGGCATTAACACCGGCCTGATCTCCACCGAGGTCGCCCCGTTCGGCGGCGTGAAATATTCCGGTCTCGGCCGCGAAGGGTCGAAGTATGGCATAGAGGATTACTTAGAAATCAAATACATGTGCATTGGGATTTAGCCAATAAACGCGCCAGCCCCGCTGGCGCGAATTTTTTAACGCTCAAGTGCGGATCGGCCAGGAAATGTAGTCACGACGGCCGTTCGTTTGCCACCCGGGTCTCTCCGCCCCTATTTAATCGTAACCGCCATTTTTATGCTTCAGGCAATGATAAAAATATTATTGCCCGTCAGGAAAAGTTATCTCCTCTCAGTCCGGGGCAGGTTCGACATAAGATTAATCGTAGGCTACAATAATCAACGCCGATCTAAAGCTTAATTTTTGAATAGATTCATAGACATAAATTCAGCTTTAAAGAAGGACGGGACATCATTTTATTGACTATAAAACGAGCAAAAAGATGACGGATAGCACCATTAAAATTTACAACGCCCGCTATAGTAAGCTGATGAAGCTACTGGATTTTATTGCCGTCAACTTGTTCATTTTCGCTTATTTAAAATACTTTTTCGTCGAACCCTCAACGGCCTCTCTGTTCCTGGGCATAATATATTCACTGATTTTTATCAGAGCCAATGAACACTTTCAGCTATATTCTGGTCAGTTTAAAGGCCAGTATTTAAAAAAATTAACTAAATTGTTTTTCAGCGTCAGTATAAGCGGCTTGTTATCATTTTTATTGTTTGTAAGCGCCGAATTATTACTGAACAATCACGCCAGCACAAACGCGGTGCGATTAGCTGAAATTATTGTGCTGTGCTCGATTGCCATATTTATTAGTATGTTTCTGATTCGCGTTATCTCCAGCCGCTATTTTTTCAAATCCAGACTCAAGGTGGCTATTTTAGGCATAACGCCAGCCGGGCTGGCCATCGAGCAGGCGCTGTTTAAGGAGTATACCCACGACGGGATTGACATCACCTTCTTTGAGGACCGCGCCGTGCAGCGCGACAGTCGCCTGCTCAGCATTGAGAAAAAAGGCAATTCACGAGACCTGCTGGCGCTGGCGAAAGCCGGAGAAATCGATGAAGTCTATATTGCCCTGCCGATGGTCGCCCAGCAGCGTATTCGCCAGTTCTTGAATGAATTTTCCGACACCACCGTAGATGTGTTTCTGGTACCGGACCTCTTTTCCTACAGCTCACATATTTCTCAGCTGCGGATGTTTGGCAATATTCAGACGATCAGCATTTTTACCTCGCCGTTTGAAGGCGAAGGCGCGGTACTCAAGCGTATCGAAGATATCGTGCTTGGCGCTTTTTTTACCCTGGTCAGCCTGCCGGTCATGCTGGCGGTGGCGATCGGCATTAAGCTGACTTCGCCGGGCCCGGTGCTGTTTAAACAAAACCGTTACGGCCTGAACGGTAAACAGATCCCCGTCTGGAAGTTCAGAACCATGCGCGTGATGGAAAATAGCGCGGTAGTGACCCAGGCAACGCGTAACGATCCGCGCATTACCCGCTTCGGCGCCTTTTTACGTAAAACCTCGCTTGACGAACTGCCGCAGTTTTTTAACGTGCTGCAGGGAACCATGTCGATAGTGGGCCCACGCCCTCACGCGGTCGCGCATAATGAGCAGTATCGCGTGCTGGTGGAAAATTACATGATCCGCCATAAAGTGAAGCCCGGCATTACCGGGCTGGCGCAAATACACGGTTTTCGCGGCGAAACCGACACGATTGATAAAATGGAAAAACGCATTCAGTACGATCTGGAATATATTCAGTCGTGGTCGCTGCTGCTGGACATTAAAATTGTGTTTTTAACGTTTTTCCGCGGATTTGTGGGGAAGAATGCGTTCTGAACTCACTTTCCTCGCAGGTTTGCTGGCGATGCCTTACGCATGGGCTGACCTGCAGGCAAAACCACATACCGGTGTGGCTGGCATCGATTTCGAGAGCCAGGTGGGTTATGACGTCGGTTACAATGACAACGTGACCTGGCAACGCTACGGCGGGAATGAAATCGGCTCCGCTTATCAAGGCGTTAAGCCGATTTTCAAAGCCATCGGCGAGCGCTACGAGGACCGCTATTTATTGATGTACTCCGGCGATTACCGCCGCTACGCCAGCGATAGCGCAGATAACCGCGACAACCATTTTTTTATGTTTAACGGCAAGTGGCGCTTCGGCAGCATGCACGGGCTGTCGTTGGATCTCGATGAAACGTTCGGCCATGAAGAGCGCGGCCGCGATACCACCGAGGGGTTTCTCCCCGAGCAGTTTAAAGAGTTTGGCATTAATAAGCCCATCGCCACGCGCTTCTTTAACAGTGAACTGCGCTATAGCTACGGGGCGCCGGAAGGCCGCGGTAAAGCAGAAGTTGCGCTAATGCATAAGCAGCTGCGCTTTCGCAATCTCGACAGCATTGAGGACGCCAGCGCCGACTTTCATTATTACATGCACGATCAGGAGTGGCATGAAAACAGCGTGGTCGCCGAGCTTTTTGATCAAAAAGCCAAAACGCTGCGCTATCGCTACAGTTTTATTACCAACCAGCGTCGCTATGAGCTCAACCCGTTAAAAGACAGTAATGAATATTACCTGCTGGTCGGCATGAAAAATCGTCTTTCCGGCAAGACCGAGATCCACGGCAACGTCGCCTGGCTGTATAAAGATTTTATCCATAATCCCGACTCGCAGGGGTTCAACGGCCTGAACTGGGATATTAACGCCGACTGGAAACCGCTTGAACAGATAAAGCTCAACCTACACAGTTCACAACGAATAAAAGATCCCACCGACTCCGGCGGCTATATTCTGGTATCAAATTTCGGTCTGGGCTATGAGCACCACTGGCTGGTCGACAGGTTCTCCACTCTGGTTGATTACTCTTATATTACAGAGGATTACAAACACCAGACCAACGGACGCAAAGATCGATCAAACCTCGTTTCGCTCACCTTCAACTACGACTACCGTCCATCCGTTAATTTTCAGCTGAAGCTGCAATGGAACACGATGCATTCTAATAAAGAAAAAGATGCCTTTTATATTGGCCCGGACTATGACCATGAGGTCGAGCGCACGCTGGGCTACAACGACTCGGCCATTATTTTTATGACGCAGGTACAAATATGATCCTTAGCTATGGAAAACGGGCGGTGATTTCTCTTCTGGCGCTATGGCTGGCGGGCTGTTCGGCGCCGCCGCAGACAATCCGAACGCCGCCGGATGCCGTTTATCATCTGGACCAGGGAGATGAGATCAATATCGCGGTTTCCGGCGAACAGGATCTCACTATGCGCGTAAAAATCGATAATAGCGGCAGCGTTGATTATCCTTATATAGGCTCCCTGATGCTGAAAGGGAAAACGCCTGAACAGGTCGGCAACGAAATTGCCGATAAGCTGCGCGGTAACTATCTGCAGGCGCCAATGGTGACCGTAAGCATTGCCGAATACCGTAAAATTTATCTGTTAGGCGAAGTCAAAAAACCGGACGGTTACGCCTGGGAACCGGGCTTAACCGCTGAAAAAGCCATTGCGCTGGCCGGCGGGTTTACCGATCGCGCCGATCGCCATGACATCCGCATTCGTCAGTTTCGCAGCGGTAAACTGCTGGAAAACGTCGCCGCCGACTCCGCCGTACAGGCCGGAGATACCATCATCATTGGCATGAGTTTCTTCTGATATGGCTATTTCATTAGTTGAAAATGGAAAGAAGAAAGAAGGCTTTATCGACTTCACGCCTTATTTCAACAAAATTAAGCACAAGCTGATCTGGTGCCTGGTAGTGGTGGTGGTGGCTGCCGCGGCGTCGTGGATCCTGACGCGCTTTATGTCATCCAGCTATACCGCAACCGCGACGGTGCTGTTTAAAGCGCAGTCGCAGGATGTTACCCCCCTGCCGCGGCTGGAAAACTATGATTCCACCCGCAGCGATTACTATGAAACCAAATACGCGCTGATGGGCTCCCGCGTCGTGCTGGAAGCCGCGGTAAAAGCGCTAAAGCTGGATCGGGACCCGGAATTTAACGGCGGGGACAATCTTGATGAGGCCGCACGGGTCAATAATGCGCTGCGCGCCCTGCAAAAAAACCTGACCATCTCCGGCGTGCGCACCACGCAGCTAGTATCCGTTTCGATGGAGGCGAAATCGCCGCAAAAAGCCGCCGATATCGCCAACGGCGTGGCGCAGGCGTTTATCGATTACAGCCTGGCGCAGAAGCAGAAAATCTTACTTCAGGCCCAGGGCTGGAACGAGAAAATGATGGACGATCTGCGCGATAAGCTCGATCGCCAGAAAGCCGACATCGATGATTTTCTCAAACAAAACGGCCTGCTGACCTTTCGCAGCATGGATGGCTACGAGACCGAGCGCCTGGGGATCGTGATTAACCATCTGGCCGACGCCACCCAGCGCCGTCTGAAAGCGCAAACGGTGTGGGACAAAGTGCGCCGTCAGCAGGGAAAAGCGCCGGAAGCCATCATCTCGCTGCCGGAAATTTCCGGTCATCCGCAGATTCAGGATCTGCGTATCGCGCTGATCCAGACGCGGCGTAACTTATCGGAAGCGGCAAAACACTATGGCCCTAAGCATCCGAAATATCTTCAGGCTCAGGCCCAGCTGCAGGTCGTCAACGGGCAGATAGGCCAGGTGTTGGGGGAACTACTTAACGGCTTACGCCAGCAGTATCAGATTGCGCTGGACGATGAGCAGCACTATCAGAAGATGCTCGATGATCAGAAAGCCGACTTCCAGGCGCTGGGCGCCAAGCGCGATAAATACAACACCATGATGACCGCGCTGAACAAAACCGAAGAGCTGTATAAGTCGCTGTATCAGCGGGCGAATGAGCAGAAGCTCTCCGAGAGCTTTTCGGTTCCCGATGAAGTGATCTACGATGCCGCCGTGCCGCCAAATCTTCCTTCTAAACCGCAGCGCGGTCTGCTTATCGTGATGGCGACCCTGATGGCGCTGGCGCTGTACATCATGTACCTGATAGTCAGCACCGCGCTCGACAAAACGGTGAACAGCATCAGCGAACTTAAAGCCAAAACGGGCCTTGATGCCAGCGGTGAGTTTCCGCTGTTGCCTCAGGCGAACAGCGCGAAGCTGACGTTCCAGAACCTGCTGTATGCCGATATGCTCCACAGCCTGCGCCTGGCGCTGCTCGGCCAGAATACTCATAGCGGGACGATACTGGTGACCTCGGCGCAGGCAGATGCCGGCAGCAGCCTGATTGCCGAAATGCTGGCGTGGTCCGCCGCTAAGTCAGGCAAAACCTTGCTCATCGATATAGATTATCTGGCAAGCGCGGGGCTCTCCGCGCGCTATCCTCAGCATAAAACAGGGTTCAGCGAGCGTCTTGATGGCCGCAGCGCCGCGTCCCAGGCGGTGGTCCCCCTTTCCGAGACGCTGGATTTTATGCCGCGAGGCGAACTCAGCGACTCAGCCCTGCTGCTGCTCACTTCTGAGCGGCTCCCGGCGCTGCTGACGACGCTGCGGCAGACCTACGATTATCTGATTATTGATGCGCCATCGCTCGGACTGGCCCAGGACGCCCTGCTGCTGGCACCGCACGTCGATATCAGCCTGCTGGTGGTCAACGCAGGCGAGCAGGCGTCGCGCATCCGCGACGCGCAACATCGTCTGCAAGCCGCCGCGCCAACGCCTGTCGCCACCATGCTTAACCGGGTACAAGAAGAGAACCTGGAGACGCAGGAGGGCAAACGCCTGCCCGAGCGCGGCATGGGCGAACTGATTTCACCGAAGTAGCGATTATGAACTTAATTAAGAGTATTTCTTCAATCGCCAGCTCCTCGGTCCTCTCGCAGGCGATCGGCGCTTTTTCCGTGTGGCTGATTTCCCATCGCTACGGCATGGCGGAAGTCGGGCACTATGCGATGATCTACAGCAACGTGCTGATTGGCGCGCAGGTTTGCACCTTTGCGTCGCAGCTGCTGATCCCGCGCCAGGAAGAGCATGAGCTGGGGCAGAATGTGGTGTTTTGCCTGCTGCAAAGCCTGCTTCTGGCGCTGCCGTGGGCGGTCATCACCGGACTGATATTCCATCTCAATATCGCGTTTCTCTACCTGCTCACCTTCGGCTATGCGCTGGTTTTGATCGCCGAGAACCTCTCGCTGCGCGGCGGTAACTATCAGTTCCTCACCTTCCAGCGTATCGCCGTGTCGCTGGTGGTGGCGATAGCTCTGCTGGCGATGCCGAATACCACGCTGTTCTATATTGCCTGGATGGCGGGTATTTTGCTGCTGCTCGGCCTCTGCCTGCTGCGTTTGTTTCGCTTCAGCACCCTGACGCCGGCGCACTTTTCACCGCGAGCGAACGGCCTTTTTGCGCGCCAGCACTGGCAGCACCTCAGCCGCGTCGGCAGCGCGGAAGTGCTGGCGATGGCCAGCAATAACCTGCCGACGATGTTGATAAATATCTGGTTTTCACCGCTGGTCGCGGGCTATTTCTCGGTAGTGAGCCGCTTCTGTTTATCACCGGTGATGATTGTCGGTAACGCGGTGCGCAACTCCATCTTTTCAAAATGGTCGATGGATTTTCGCAACGGCACCTTTAACTATCCGGAGTACAAAAAGATTCGCCTGCTGCTGATGGCCGCGGCGCTGATCTGTATCCTTGGGATCTGGATTTTCTATCCGCTGGTCATGCGCCTGGGCTTCAGTCAGGAGTGGCTCAATTCCATTCCGACCTCACGCTATATGCTGCCCTATCTGTTCGCCGCGCTGGCCGTCAGTCCACTGACCGTTATTGAGCTTATCTTTGGTTCTAAACGCTATTTTTTACGTATTCAGATCGAGCAGCTGCTGATCATTATCGTCGCTTTTATCGCGCTGCCTGAATTGGGCCAGCGCTATGAGATAGCCCTCCTGACGTTCTCCGTGCTGACCAGCATTCGCTATCTGTTCATCCTGCTGAAAATGAACAAACGGGCGCTACAGCTCTCCCGGCAGGAGCAGAAAATATGCAGCTAAACACCGGTCGCTATCTGGAGGTATTCGCGCTGACGACCATCGTCTTCTGCGGCACGATTCAGTATTTCACCGGCGTGGCAGCCGTGCTGTGGCTCCCCTTTTTCATGGTGCTGGTGATGGTGGTCCTGCTGATGATGCAAAGCCGGCCGCAGCCGCTGGCGCTTAGCGCGCGCGAGAAGGTGGTGCTGGCGCTGTATCTGACGTTTATCATCCTTAGCCTCTGCGCCACGGTTTTACAATCCGGCATCGTTACCGCCATCGTCGGCTTCAAAAATGAACTGGCCCTGTCGCTGGTGATGTTTTGCATGCTGCTCGGCATGTTTCGCGAGTCGCAGCTGCACCGCCTGACCCGGCTATTTTACTGGCTGTTCTACGTCCAGTTCCCGCTGGCTATCTATCAGGTGCTGGTGGTGGTGCCAAAACGCGTGGCTTTGCGCGGCGAGGATGAAAAGTGGGATTCGGTGGTCGGCACGTTTGGCGGCGACCCGATGGGCGGCGGCAATACCGCGGCTATGGGGATGTTCTGCCTGCTGATTATGCTGCTGAAGGTGTCCGAATTTAAGCACGGTATCTGCTCGTTCAAGTCGATGGCGGCGCATATCGTGCTGGCCTTTTTCCTCTGCGTGGTGGGCGAGGTAAAATTCGTGATTCTGCTGTCGCCTTTCTTACTGGCGCTGCTATGGATCATGCCCGCTTACGTCAGCGGCATCAGCAAAGTCACCCTGCGCTCGTTGATGATTATCGCCGCCGGAATGGTGGTGCTAATTTTTGCCGCTATCACCATTCTGGCGTCCAATTACTCGTCGGCCTTCGGCGGGGACCCGACCAAAAGCGCGCTCTCGGTATTTATCGATTCCCTCGGCTATATCTTTGATACCAATTACATTATGGAAAGCGGCGAGCTCGGCCGGTTTACCACTATTTTCTTCTGGCTCCAGCATAACGAGCTTTTTGGCCCCGGCGGGATGCTGTTTGGCTACGGTCTGAACGCCACCAACAGCGGCAGTACCGTCTCCCCCGGCTATATTGGCGCCTGGTATCATCTGATACTCGACTCCACCGCGCTGAGCATGATGCTGTGGGAAGTCGGTATTATCGGCGTGATCTTATTTATCGCCATGATTGCCGCTATTCTCATCGGCATGCGGCCCAAAGAGACCTTTTCCCGCTACGATCTCAAACGGGAAGATTTACAGCTGCTCAGCTCCGCGCCTGCGTTTTACGTCTTTGCCATTGGCTGTTTGCTCAGCCTTCCCTACAGCCAGATCCTGATGATCATTCCCATGCTACAGTTTTTATTATGGCTGGCCCTCGGGGCGCTTATTGTCATTCATCGTTCCGTCCGTCTGAACTCCGGTACCCAATATGAATAAAACGCCATCAATTACCGTCAGCATTAAGACCCTCAACGAAGCGCAGGGTATTGAAAAAACGATCGACAGCGTCCGCAAGCAATTGCAGCCTTACCCGCATCAGATTATCGTCGCCGATAGCCTGTCCACCGATAATACCCGCGAGCTGGCCGTCGCCAAAGACGCTATGGTGGTCTGCCTCGATAACGCGAAAGATCGCTGCTGCGGCGTGGGCCACCAGCTGGGCTGGTTATTCAGCGAAGGGGACTATCTGCTGCTGCTGGACGGCGATATGGAGCTGGAGCCGGGTTTTCTCGACACCGCGGTGGCGTTTCTTGAAACGCATCCCGAATATGCGGGCGTGGCGGGCAGCGTCGAGATGGATGACGCCGCTAACTATGAGTTTAAATCGCGCAAGCAGCGTCTGCATCTTATCTATCCGCAGGGCGATACCGATCATCTTGGCGGCGGCGGCCTTTACCGCCGTTCGGCAATCGAGAAAATTGGCTATCTGACCAATCTTAACCTTCACGGTTATGAAGAAGCCGAATTGGGGATCCGCTTGCAGGCCGCGGGCTATAAACTCCACCGCCTCGCCGCGCCCTATTTTAGCCATGCGTCCTATACTATGCCGACATTTAAAATGCTGACCTATCGCTGGAAGAACGGTTTTTTATGGGCGCCGGGTGAGCTATTACGCA
The DNA here is from genome assembly GCF_040064575.1 of Klebsiella sp. CN_Kp106. Taxonomy (NCBI): domain Bacteria; kingdom Pseudomonadati; phylum Pseudomonadota; class Gammaproteobacteria; order Enterobacterales; family Enterobacteriaceae; genus Klebsiella; species Klebsiella sp. CN_Kp106. The sequence continues at coordinate 46,011 of NZ_JBEAIG010000008.1, forward strand.
ACTGCTGGGGGAAAAAGCATTTCCCCGCCGCGCTTAAGATTGTTCGCAACGAACTGATATTCACGCTGTATATCCTGGTATTGATTATTTGCCTCCTGTCGTTCAATCCCGGGGTGATTTTTATCGCCCTGCTTCCGCTGCTGGCATTTATCGCGCTGAAGGCGATTAAAAATAAGTCGCTGCGGGACGGCGTCCAGAGCGTGATCAACTTATCGTTATTTTCCGCAGGTATGGTGCGAGGCCTGATTAACGCCGTTCGCGATCCGCTGAAACAACCCGCCGTGACCGTCTCCAACCCAAAACATATCCAGACAGAACATGAAAATATTATTCGTTAATAAATTCTTTTTTATTAAGGGCGGAGCGGAAACCGTTTTTTTCCAGGAGCGAGACGCCATGCTGCAAGCGGGCTATCAGGTTGTCGACTTCAGCATGCAGCATGCGGAAAATAAGCCTTCGCCCTGGGAAAGCTTCTTCGTACATAACGTGGATTATCATCAAAGCCACGGGCTGACGGGTAAGCTCAAAGCGGGCATCGACTTTATCTACAACGCTGAGGCCTGCAATAAACTCAACACCCTGCTGCTGGAGCAGCGCCCGGATATTGTGCACTTTCATAATATCTACCACCAGCTGACGCCCGCATTGATTGGCGTCGCTAAGCGCTTTGGCTGCAAAACCGTACTGACGGCGCACGATTATAAAATCGTCTGCCCATCGTACACCATGCTACGCGATGGCCACGTCTGCGATGACTGTCTTACCGGTTCGGTGAGCAATGCCTTTCGCCATCGTTGCCAGCAGGGCGATACCTTTAAAAGCCTGCTGCTCTCGCTTGAGGCCTACTGGCAAAAGTTCGCGCAAAATTACGCCATGCTCGATTGCATTATCGCTCCCAGCGAATTTATGCGTCAGACGCTGCTGCGTAAATTACCCAGGTCGCGGATCGATGCGATCGTCAACGGTATTGATGCCAGCACCACGATCCCGGGCGATACGGCGGGGGATTATTTCCTCTATATTGGCCGCTTGAGCCGTGAGAAAGGCGTGGCCACCCTGGCGCTGGCGCAGCAAAAAATGCAGCAGTCCATGCCGCTGAAAATCGTCGGCGATGGCCCTCTCGGCAGCGACCTGCGCGCCCGCTTTAGCGGTCCGGAATTTCTCGGCTATATGCGCCACGGAGACGCGCTCAACGCGTTGATTCGCGGCGCGCGGGCGGTGATCGTCCCTTCCGAATATTATGAAAACTGCTCGATGTCGGTGCTGGAGGCCATGGCGTTCGGTCGCCCCGTCGTCGGCGGCAATATCGGCGGCATTCCGGAGCAAATTCGCGATGGCATTGATGGCTATCTGGTGGAACCCGGGGATGCCGACGCGCTGGCGCGCATCATGGATAGCCTGGCCGCCAATCCGCAGCAGGCGCGTGAAATGGGCATCAACGCACGCCAGCGTTTAGAGGAGAAATACGATCTCGCCCGGCATATGCAGGTTCTGCAGGAACTCTATCAGCAGCTCGTGGGGGAAGCGAAATGAAGCTCAAAGTGACGGTGCTTGGCACCCGCGGTATTCCGAACGTCCAGGGCGGCGTGGAGACCCACTGCCAGAATCTTTATCCAGAAATCTATCACCAGAATCACGCCGATATCTGCGTCATTGCCCGCTCACCGTACGTGGACTATCGCCGTAGCGAATATAAAGGCGTGCGGTTGAAAAGCCTGTGGGCGCCCAAAAGCCGTAAATTCGAAGCCATTATTCACTCTACGCTGGCCGCCTTCACTACCCTCTTTGACGGCTCAAATGTGGTTCACGTTCACGCGGTCGGCCCTGGCCTGGTGGTCCCGCTGCTGCGCCTGCTCGGCAAGCGCGTCGTTTTTACCCACCACGGCCCGGACTACGACAGGCAGAAGTGGGGCAAAATGGCGAAAGAGATGCTGCGCCTCGGTGAGAAATGGGCGGTGAAATATGCCAACGAGGTTATTGTTATCTCGGAAGTGATTAATACGCTGATTAAGACCAAACACGGCCGTACCAACGCTAACGTGATCTATAACGGCGTGCGCCAACCGCAGCTTCCCGCCGAAGAGACGCGACGGGCCACGCTGAATCAGTACTCGCTGAAAGCCGGGCAATACGTTGTCGCCGTCGCCCGTTTTGTGGAAGAAAAAGGGCTGCACGATCTGCTTGCCGCCTACAAAGCCTCGAACTGTTCGCTGCCGCTGGTGCTGATTGGCGATGCCGACCATCCCGATGAGTACAGCGAGCGGCTGAAGAAGCAGGCGGCCGAAACCCCGGGAGCGATCATGACCGGTTTTATTAGCGGCGATCCGCTGCACACTTTGTTCTCACAGGCCGGGCTTTTTGTTCTACCGTCTTATCACGAAGGGCTGCCCATTGCCCTGCTGGAAGCCATGTCCTGGTCACTGCCGGTTATCGTCAGCGATATCCCGGCCAACCTCGAGATTGGCCTGCCTGCCGAGGTCTATTTTCCGACGGGCAATGTCGCCGCGCTGGCGCAAAAGCTCCAGTCCTGGCGCGGCGAGGAGACCGCGGATTACAGCCAACTGATGCCCAAATACCGCTGGCCGGACATTGCGGCAAAAACCGCTCAGGTCTATCAGCGTTTAACGAATAAGAGTCAACCGTGACTAAATCAACATCCGACCTGGTCGTCGAGCGCTTTTATTCCGCGCTTGACCCGGAAACAGAAACCTCACTCACGCCGGAGCAAAAGCGCGGTATTGAACAGGCGCTGGTGAGAGCGAGCCTGGCCTCGCGCCATCGCATCGATTTTCGCCACAGTTTTCCTTTTCTGCATCGCCGCTATTTCGTGGTCTTTTTATGCGGCCGCGATCTGCGCAAAATTCGGCGAGAGAGTACGCTGCTCGGGCGTATATTCTCCACCCTGGCGATTACCATCGCCGTGCTGTTCGCCATTCTTGCGGTGCTGCTGGCGCTCTATATGCTGAAATCCGCGCTGGGTATCGATGTGTTTAAAAACTTCCACGTCGGTATCTGGACGTGGTTTGTGAACCTCCACGATAAAGTGAATTAACGATGAGCTCTTTTTCGCTGCGCCGCGCCGCGCGCCTGGTGGCGCTACTGCTGGCCGGAGTCATACCCTCAGCGGCAGTGCTGGCTGAACGCACGGTTATCACCCCGCCGGCCTTTACCGGTCTGTTGACGAACCCAGGGATCGGCGTGGCCAGTTTCCACGATGGTTATGGTCAGAAACCCTCTCTGAAAGAGTATCCGGACACCGGGTTTGAATACGATCGCTTTTACTGGAGCGATCTGGAGCCTGAAGAAGGCGTCTATGATTTTGCGCCGATCGATCGTGCTTTCAGCGTCGCCGCCCGGCATCAGCCGGCGATGAACGTCGGATTGCGTTTCATGGCGCTCGATGAACCGCAATCGGGCTCGAAAATCCCCGCCTGGCTTATCAAAAAAGGCATTCAGGGACAATGGGTCGAAAATGGCAAAACCTTTGTGCCGGACCTCAGCGATCCGACCTTTATCGCCTATGCGCAAAAGTTGCTTAACGCCCTCGGCGCGCGTTATGACGGCAATCCGAACCTCGGGTTTGTCGATATCGGCATGGTGGGTTCGTGGGGGGAATGGCACAACTCCAATTTCCCTGACGTTGCGCCGTTGCTGGAAAAGTACGCTCCGGAGCAGCTCAATCGCTACGTTGATATGCACTTCAGCAGTTTCCCGAAAACGCCCAAAATCATGTTAATCAGCGGCGGTAATTCGCTGGCCTGGGCCAGCCAAAAAGGCGCGGGGTGGCGTGCGGATTGCTGGGGAGACTGGCATAACTTTTCTCCAGAGTGGAGCCATATGCGCGATGATTATCCTCAACGCCTGGCCGCGGCGCAGACGGCGTGGTCCGGGTTTAATGATAGCTGGCAGCACGCCCCCGTTAGCCTGGAAATTTGCGGTTATATGGCGGAGTGGGAAAGCGTGCAGCACTATACCCGCGAAGAGGTCCAGGCAAGCTTCGACTGGGCATTAGCGCAGCACGCCAGTACCCTGAATCTGAAATCGCGTCCGGTGCCGGCAGCGTATCGCGATATCGTTGATAGCGCGTTATTGCGAATCGGCTACCGCTACCGGGTGGGTCAGCTGGAATGGGATACGCCCGTACGCAGCGGCATGCCGCTTACGCTAAACGTCACCTGGCGTAACGACGGCGTCGCGCCAGCCTATCTCCCGTACCTTGTGCAATGGCGGATAGTCAATGACGCCGGAACTACCGTTACGCAAATCAAAACGGCGGATGACGTTCGCCAGTGGCTGCCCGGCGAACATCACAGCAGCGCTACGCTGCCGCTGCCTGCCGGACTCCCGGGCGGCCAATATCGTCTGGAAGCGGCTCTGACCAATTATCAGGGCCAGCCGCGTATTCAACTCGCTAACGAAGGTAAAACCGGTGATGGATGGTATTCACTGGCTTCGTTTAACCTTAAGGAATAACCATGTTTGAGGCTATCAGGCTGGTCGCCCGGGAAATCAAATCCTGCGGCGGCATAAAAGCGAAAATCGCGGTTCTGCTTTATCGTCTGGCGACGCTCTATCGCAGCCGTAACCCTCTGTGGAAGATCTGCGGGATCCCCTTCGTTATTCTCAATATCGTGATTAACGAGTGTTTATTTTGCATTGAGCTGCCGTGGCGAGCGCGCATTGGCTATGGGCTGAAGCTGTATCATCCGCACTGCATCGTGATTAATCGGGGAACGGTCATCGGCCAGAACTGCACCCTGCGCCAGGGCGTCACGATTGGCAGCGTGACCGACAGTCAGGGCCGTGAGGGCGACAGCCCGCGCATCGGCGATAACGTCGAATTTGGCGCCCACGCCGTGGTGATTGGCGCGGTCACGCTGGGTGACAACGTCAAGGTTGGGGCAGGCACGGTAGTGACCAAAGATCTGGCTGCAGGAATGATTGCCGTCGGTCAACCCTTTCGGGTATTAAACGGTATTTAGCGCGGGTTTGCCTGGGAAGGAAACCCGCGCTGGTCGAAACGCGGGTTTTATTGCGAGCAGGATGACAGCCGCTGACCGGAACTCAGGCTCTCAGCTTAACCGGTTCGCTAAAATCATCGGCGGGCTCCAGCTTAAGACTGAACGTCGCCAGTAACGCTTCGGCTCGTTCGTGAAAACCACGTAGCGTCTTTTCAAGCTTTTCAGTGACTTCAGGATCGTCAATCGCGACCGGACGCCAGACGCCCTCTTTGTCGAACAATCCAAACTGATAGCTATAGGTGAAGCGCGATTCCTGCGCTTCCATCTCCATCCACCATCCCCAGAACTCGCGTTTTTCAGGCGCTGGTTTTACGTTGACGCAAACAGCCAGGCAATCGAAAAAGAAGCGGTTGTCTTCACATTGCTCCTCACGGATGTAAGGGCCAAGCGCCGTGAATTTCTTAATCAGCTTACTCTTCAGGTGTCCACTCGGTAACGTCATTGCGATCTCCTTTAGTGATGCCATGACGTTACCAAATCGATAGAATTTAGCAATATATTAACTAAATCTATGGCTAATCCAGCGGGCGATCTGCCGCAGCGCGTGATCGAAATTGCGATAGACCGGATTGAACGGGATCTCCAGCAGCTTGCCGTCGGATGATGATGAAGTAATCAGCCGCGACTCCTCCTCCGGGCTGAACGGATCGTCTTTCCAGAAGCCTGAGAGCATCGGCGTGGGGCAGCGGCGTCCCAGCAGCCCCTGAACCTTCAGGGAATAGCGGTTAAGCTCAACGCGCAGCGCGTCGTCGGAAGCGTCATGCATCCCCAGCCGCGAAGCCAGAACGTCAAGATACATCTCCGGCACCCGCCCCTGATGCAGCGGGTCCACCAGCAGGCCGTGTACCACCGGCCCCAGGCAGGCCACCGCCTTCAGGCGCTGGGACTCAAGATAGCCCAGCCGCACGGCGATATTCGCGCCGAAACGGAAACCAAAGGCGGCCACGCGGGTATGATCGACCCAGGGCACATTAGCCAGATGCTGCAGCACATACTGGTGCAGCAGACTGGTATCCTGGGTCAGCTTGCATTTTGAGGAGAAACCGATGGAAGGCATATCCACGGTCAGCATAGCGATACCCAACGGCGCAAAATAGTTTTCATACAGGTTGTAATAGTCGGTCTGTAGCGCGTCAAGCCCGCCGCACATCAGTACCGTCGGGAACGGCCCATCGCCTGGCGGCATATGCAGGAAACCGGTGATCGGCGCGGCGCCGGGGATAGAGAACTCCAGCTCTCGCAGCTTGCCGGGCAAGCGCTGAGCGGCTTCTTCATAAGCCCGGTATGCCAGCACCTGCGCCTGTTCCGCCAGCTCATCGCCCTTGATGTGCGGATAGGCGGCAATGCTGTAAAGGTTTGCCGCATGGAGCCAGTGACGACCGCTCACGAGCAGATTCTCTTCCTGACCGGCCTTCTGCTGCCAGTCCATCGCCTGTTTGGCCCATTCAAAGATCCAGTTGCCGCCGCGATAGCCAACGACCGTATCGTAAAGCTCCGGGTCGGTTCGCTCGGCATCGCTCATGACGATGCGCGCCTGCACGTCGAGGATTTCCTGCGGCGTCACGCCACGCCAGATCCACATCAGGCGGTTAATCAATCGATACCAGTGATCAACGTGATTACCGCTGAGCGCAGACTGGATCGGTTGCTGCGCTCCGGTATTAAACCGACGCACCAGCGTGGAGGTTTCCGGATGTTTGAATCGGGGTTTAAACAGCGTTTCGCTAAGGTTAGCCTGGGACATGTGCAGCCTCCATCATGTTGCCACTGAAGCTATTGTAACCTGCGCAAGGGTAAAAAAAACCACGCCCGGCAAAACCGGGCGTGGTAATTAGCATTTATACTGGAAATTAACGACCTGCGATAGGCGGTACGAACACCACGCCCATATCCCACGGCTGTTCAATCCAGGTATCCTGGGGAATATCAACAACATAATCATCAACCAGCGGGCGACCGGCCGGTTTTGCGAAGATAGTGACAAAATGTGCTTTCGGATACATTTCGCGGATGGCTACGGCGGTACCGCCGGTGTCGACGAGGTCATCGATCACGATAAAGCCTTCGCCATCGCCTTCCGCACGTTTCAGCACGGTCAGTTCACGCTGATTATCGTGGTCATAGCTTGAGATGCAAACGGTATCAACATGACGAATACCCAGTTCACGCGCCAGTAGTGCTCCCGGTACCAGACCGCCGCGGCTAACGGCAATAATGCCTTTCCACTGTTCAACCGGCAGCAGGCGTGTGGCCAGCTTGCGGGCGTGAATCTGCAACATGTCCCAGGTGACGACGTATTTTTCGCTCATGTGAAGTGTCCCAGCCTGTGTAATACGGCTTAAATAATGTTCGAGGGGGAAAATGGTTGCGCGAGATTATAGAGATCTGACGCGCTAAAAACCAGCGTTAAGCGGCCACGACGACTCTTTTTACGTGGTTTACACTACCAGAGTACACGGAAAGTGGTATTCTCAACCCCATCGCGCAAGCCCGGGCTTGTAGTGTATTTGATTGCTAACCCCTCGATCTGCAAACGACTTTTGCAGGTGATTGTAAGGAGACTTATCGTGTCTGAACTGTCTCAATTATCCCCGCAGCCGCTGTGGGATATTTTTGCCAAAATCTGCTCTATTCCTCACCCCTCCTATCACGAAGAACAGCTCGCTGAGCACATCATGGGCTGGGCAAAAGAAAAAGGCTTACACGCGGAACGCGACCAGGTTGGCAACATTCTGATTCGTAAAGGCGCGACTGCCGGTATGGAAAACCGCAAACCGGTTGTGCTGCAGGCGCACCTCGATATGGTGCCGCAGAAAAACAACGATACCGTTCATGACTTCGCTAAGGACCCGATTCAGCCGTACATCGACGGCGAGTGGGTCAAAGCGCGCGGCACCACCCTGGGCGCCGACAACGGTATTGGCATGGCTTCCGCGCTGGCGGTACTGGCTGACGACAACGTGGTTCACGGCCCGCTGGAAGTGCTGCTGACCATGACGGAAGAAGCCGGTATGGACGGCGCGTTTGGCCTGCAGGCCAACTGGCTGCAGGCGGATATCCTGATCAACACCGACTCCGAAGAAGAAGGTGAGATTTACATGGGCTGTGCGGGGGGTATCGACTTCACCTCTGACCTGGCGCTGACCCGTGAAGCCGTTCCGGCCGGTTTCCAGAGCTTTAAGCTGACCCTTAAAGGACTCAAAGGCGGCCACTCCGGCGGCGAGATCCATGTTGGTTTAGGTAATGCCAACAAGCTGCTGGCACGCTTCCTCGCAGGCCATGCTGAAGAGCTGGATCTACGCCTGGTCGATTTCAACGGCGGCACCCTGCGCAACGCGATCCCGCGTGAAGCGTTCGCGACAGTCGCCGTGGCCGCGGATAAAGCGGACGCGCTGAAAGCGCTGGCTAATGAGTACCAGGCGATCCTGAAAAACGAGCTGGCGGCCAAAGAGAAAAACCTGACTGTGCTGCTGGAGTCGGTTGCTAACGAGCAGCCTGCGCTGACGGCCCAATCTCGTGATACCTTTGTGCGTCTGCTGAACGCCACGCCAAACGGCGTCATCCGCAACTCTGATGTGGCAAAAGGCGTGGTGGAAACCTCGCTGAACGTCGGCGTGGTGACCATGACCGGCGACAACGTGCAGATTCACTGCCTGATTCGCTCGCTGATCGACAGCGGCAAAGATTATGTCGTGAGCATGCTGGATTCGCTGGGCAAGCTGGCCGGTGCGAAAACCGAAGCGAAAGGCGCCTACCCGGGCTGGCAGCCGGACGCCAACTCGCCGGTGATGCATCTGGTGCGTGAAACCTATCAGCGTCTGTTCAACAAGACGCCGAACATCCAGATTATCCACGCGGGCCTGGAGTGCGGGCTGTTCAAAAAACCGTATCCGGATATGGACATGGTTTCTATCGGGCCAACCATCACCGGTCCTCACTCCCCGGATGAGCAGGTTCATATCGAAAGCGTGGGCCAGTACTGGACGCTGTTGACTGAACTGCTGAAATCCATTCCGGCGAAGTAAGACAACACAGGCCCACTCCGCAGAGAGTGGGCCTTTTCTTTATAAAATGACCGAGCGAAAGCACGCCGTGCCGATTGTGGTAACCGCATCCGGGCATACCTGTCACGCGCTGTATGTGGGGTCGATTTGCCGCCGCATCAAATAATTAAGAAATTGTTCACCCCGCGCCGTCACTTCCTGTGGCTGCATAACGGTGAAGCCGTGACGCGCAAAAAAGGGCTTTGCCGTAATACTGGCCTCTACCGTATAAGCGCGCTCAGGAAGCTGCCTCAATAGCGTATTAAGCAGCGCGCTGGCGACGCCCTGGCGGCTATAGTCGGGAGAGACAAATAGTAAATCGATATAGTCATCCACGGCGGTAATAAACCCGACCGGCGAGGCATCATTTATTGCCACCAGTACGCGTGACGCCGCGAGTTTTTGCCGCCAGCGGGCTTCATCAACCTGCGCCCAGGCGGCAATTTGCCGGGGGGAATAGTCGGCGCTGGCGGTCTCTTTAACGGCGCGTAAAAATAGTGCGCATAGCGCCGGAAAATCCCGCTCTTCGTACATTCTTATCGTTAACATCGTTACAATCCCAAAACGAGTTGCCGCTCCAGCTGCGGATCAAGCAGCGTCACGTGCAGCCCCACCAGCCTTACTCCCCGACCTCCGCGCCGCTCGTGCCAGGCTTTATGCGCGGTAGAAATCAAATCATCTTTATTCAGCCGGGGCCAGACATGTTCCTGGGTGGTGAGCTGAAAATCATTAAACTTCAGCTTGACCCCCTGACGGGCAATCAGCAAATCCGGTTTAACCTTCGCCAGTCGCCGTTCCAGCTCCGGGTAGAGGTTCTCAATAATCGATTCACACTCCGCCCATTCGTGGATATCTTCTATCAGGGTTCGTTCAACGCCCACCGATTTGCGCTGGCGCTCGCTGCTGATTTCTCGTTCATCAATCCCCTGGCTGCGTTCCCACAGTATCCGCCCAAATTTACCAAAGCGCTTGAGCAGCATCGCCAGATCGCTGTTCTGCACATCTTCACAGGTCCTCAGCCCCATGCTCTCGAGCTTCGCGGCGGAAACCTTGCCGACGCCAGGGATCTTCGATAGCGGCAACGTTTTGACAAACTCCGCGACCTGATGCGGCGCAATAACAAACTGACCGTTGGGTTTATTCAGATCCGAGGCGATTTTTGCGAGAAATTTTACCGGCGCAATTCCTGCGGAGGCGGTCAAATTTAGCTCACGATGGATGGTCTCGCGGATCTCCTGCGCCATCAGCGTCGCCGACCCCTGACAATGAACGCTGTCGCTAACGTCGAGATAGGCTTCGTCCAGCGATAATGGTTCGATTAACGAGGTATAGCGGGAAAAAATCTCCCGGATATGGTTCGACGCCTCTTTATAGGCGTCAAAGCGGCCGGGAAGCAGCGTCAGGTGGGGGCAAAGTTTGAGCGCGGTGGCGGTTGGCATGGCGCTGCGCACGCCGAATTTACGCGCCGGATAGTTAGCCGTACTGATAACACCGCGCTGCACCCGACTGCCGCCAATGGCAATAGGGATGTCGCGCAGTGCCGGGTTGTCACGCATTTCCACCGCCGCGAAGAAGCAGTCCATATCAACGTGGATGATTTTACGCATAGCCAAACCTTAGACTGTACATGCATACAGTATAGCAAAATACGGCGAAATTTAATCTTTTTAAATCCACTATCCTGAAAAACGTGCTACAACATAAAAATGCAATAAATATAAGTTACTTTTCATATAGTTATATGAGTATATAAGGTGAATGCAATCATGAAATCAATACTTACTGCGCTTGGTTTGCTTATTGCCAGCAGCGCCTGCGCCGCGCCGCAGCTCATTGCCCATCGGGGAGGCACCGGCGATGCGCCGGAAAATACCCTTCCGGCGATAAAACTTGCGCTGGAGAATAAGGCCGAGGCGATTTGGATAACGGTACAATTAAGCCAGGATGGCGTTCCGGTCTTATATCGCCCGAGCGATCTGTCCGCGCTGACTGACCATACGGGGAAAATCTCAAGCTTCAGCGCTGCCGAGCTGACCCGTATGGACGCGGGATGGACATGGGGCGGTGAAACTCACCCCTGGCGCGGTAAAAACGCAACCATTCCAACGCTGCAATCGGTACTGGAACAGTGGCCGCAGACCTTCTTTTACATCGATATCAAATCGCCTGATGCAGATCCGGCCATCATGGCGGCGCGTCTTAGCGAAGTACTGCAAAAGACCAATAGCCTCTCGCGCGTACGGGTGTATTCAACGGAAGACCGCTATATCGCGGCGCTGCCAGCATCTATCCCCCATTTCGTCAGCCGGGGCGAAACGCGAACGAAGCTGGCTAATATTTCGCTTAGCCACCAGTGCCAGCCAACTGCGGCGTCGGGCAATGAATACTGGTACGGTCTGGAGCTGAAACGCAAGGTAGAAATAGTGGAGAAGTTCACGCTGGGCGAAGGCGTATCGCCAGCCACGCTCACCTGGGATAAAGAAGCTATGGACTGTTTCCGCTCACAGGGCAAAGCCCATATTGTCTTCTTCGGCATTAATAGTGCCGATGATTTTCGTACCGCAAGCGAGCTGGGCGCCGACGGCGTGATGGTAGACTCGCCGGCGAAAGCGAAAACCTGGTAAATCAAAAAAGGCCGCACGGTGCGGCCTGCTGATTATAGGATGCGATCCTGCTTGCGCTGCGCTTCGCGAGCCAGGCGTTTTTTGCGCGCATCGCAGGGCTCAGGACAGTCGCAGACCTTTTCCATACCCAGCGATGAGATCCCGCCGCAGCTGCCCTGAATACTTTTGCGCTTAATCAGATAACCAAGCGACATTCCCAGGATAACCAGCGCGAAAATCACGAAGGTCGCGACAAATACCGTCAGCATCATCAGCCTCCAAAATCGTCCAGCATGATGTTTTCATCCTCAACGCCGAGATCTTTAAGCATTTTAATGACCGCGGCGTTCATCACCGGCGGCCCGCACATGTAGAATTCACAATCTTCCGGCGCCGGGTGATCGCGCAGATAGTTTTCATACAGAACGTTATGAATAAAGCCGGTATGGCCGGTCCAGTTATCTTCCGGCTGCGGATCGGAGAGCGCCACGTGGAAGGTAAAATTCGGGTTTTCCCGCGCCAGCTGCTCGAATTCGTCATCATAGAACATTTCTCGCAGAGAGCGCGCACCGTACCAGAAGCTGATTTTACGTTTGCTGTGCAGCCGCTTAAGCTGGTCGAAAATATGCGAGCGCATCGGCGCCATCCCCGCTCCGCCGCCGATAAAGACCATCTCAGCATCCGTTTCTTTGGCAAAAAATTCCCCAAACGGCCCGGAAATCGTCACTTTATCGCCCGGCTTCAGCGACCAGATATAGGAGGACATGATCCCCGGAGGCGCATCAGGTACCTGCGGCGGCGGCGTTGCGATACGCACGTTGAGCATGATGATACCCTTCTCTTCCGGATAGTTAGCCATGGAGTAGGCGCGTAGCGTTGGCTCCTTCACGTCAGAGACGTAGCGGAAAAGGTTAAATTTATCCCAGTCGCCGCGATACTCGTCCGGAACGTCAAAATCGGCATAGGCAACCTTGTGCGAGGGGCATTCGATCTGAATATACCCGCCGGCCCGGAACGGAACCGCGTCACCGTCCGGCACGCGCAGCTTCAGCTCCTTGATAAAAGTGGCTTTGTTATCGTTCGAGATAACTTCACACTCCCACTTCTTAACGCCAAAAATCTCCTCCGGCAGCTCAATTTTCATGTTCTGCTTCACCGCGACCTGGCAGGCCAGACGGCAGCCCTCTCTCGCCTCACGCTTGGTGATATGAGACAGTTCGGTAGGCAGAATATCACCGCCGCCCTCTTTCACCGTCACCCGGCACTGGCCGCAGGAGCCGCCGCCGCCGCAGGCGGATGAAACAAAGATACCGTTGCTGGAGAGCGTATTCAGCAGCTTGTCGCCGGCCGGAGTACGAATTTGTTTATCCGCTTCGTTATTGATTTCAATGACCACGTCGCCCGCATTCACTAATTTCGAACGCGCGGCCAGTATCAGCCCCGATAGTACCAGGACGATCAGCGTGAACATCACTACGCCAAGAATTATTTCCATACTTTCCGCCCTTATAGCTGCACACCGGAGAATGACATAAAGCCCAGCGCCATCAGACCCGTGGTAATAAAGGTGATCCCTAACCCGCGCAGACCCGCAGGCACGTTTGCGTATTTCATTTTTTCACGAATGCCCGCCATCGCCACAATTGCCAGCAGCCAGCCGATGCCGGAGCCAAAGCCGTAAACGATGGATTCGGTGAAGTTATAGTCACGCTGCACCATGAAGGAGACGCCGCCAAAGATCGCACAGTTGACGGCGATCAGCGGCAGGAAGATCCCCAGCGCGTTATAGAGCGTCGGGAAGTACTTATCGAGGATCATCTCCAGGATTTGCACCAGCGCGGCAATCACGCCAATAAAGGTGATAAAGTTCAGAAAGCTTAAGTCGACGCCTTCAACCAGCGCACCGTCGCGCAGCACCAGGTTATACACCAGATTATTGATCGGCACCGCCAGCCCAAGTACGACCGTTACCGCCACGCCGAGTCCGAAAGCGGTCGAGACCTTTTTCGATACCGCGAGGAAAGTACACATCCCAAGAAAGAAGGCCAGCGCCATATTTTCAACAAACACGGCGCGGACAAACAGGCTAATATAATGAGCCATAATCGGTTACTCCTTTTCCTGCTGTTCAGGCTTCCAGCTGCGCACCGCCCAAATCAACAAACCGATAATGAAGAACGCACTGGGCGCCAGAAGAAACAGGCCATTTGGCTGGTACCAGCCGCCGTTCTGCACCGTTTCCAGCACGGTAATACCGAATAGCTTACCACTGCCGATCAGCTCTCTCAGGAAACCGACGATGATTAGGATCGCCCCGTATCCCAGACCGTTGCCAATACCGTCCATAAAGCTCGCCAACGGCGGCGATTTCATGGCATAGGCTTCGGCGCGCCCCATCACGATACAGTTAGTGATGATCAAACCGACGAAAACCGAAAGCTGTTTTGAGATCTCATAGGCAAACGCGCGTAGCACCTGATCGACGACGATCACCAACGAAGCGATAATCGCCATCTGCACAATGATGCGCACGCTATTCGGAATATGGTGGCGAATCATGGAGATAAACATGCTGGAGAATGCCGTAACCAGCGTCACCGCGATGGTCATCACAAAAGCGGTCTCCAGCTTGGTAGTCACCGCCAGCGCGGAACAGACGCCCAGAACCTGCAGGGTGATAGGGTTATTAGCGATAAGCGGCCCCACCAGCACGCGCTTCATTTCTTTCATGTCGCCCAAATCAGCCATTATTCAGCTCCCCTTCTCGCACCTTTTGCAGGAATGGACCAAAGCCCAGTTTGCCCATCCAGAAATCAAAGCTATGCTGCACGCCGTTTGACGTCAGCGTTGCGCCCGACAGGCCATCAACGGCGTGCAGGTCGCCAGGACGCGCGCCGCCTTTGACGATTCTCAGCGCAGGCATCCCTTTATCATCAAGCACCTGTTTCCCGACGAACTGCTGGCGCCAGTTGGGGTTTTCAATTTCCCCGCCCAGCCCCGGCGTTTCACCGTGATCGTAATAGGTGATCCCTTTGACCGTGCGGCCATCGGTTTCCAGCGCCACAAAAGCGTACATCACCGACCACAGGCCATTACCGTAAATAGGCAGTACCACTTCCTGAATCTGCTGCTTTTCATCGCGCACCAGGTAAATTTCGGCAATATTACTGCGGCGTTTGATACCGGCAGGATCCTGGCTCGCCTCCAGCTGTAGGCTCTGCTGAGGGTCTTTCAGGGCCTGGGCCTGATTAAACTTGCCCGGATCTTTATCCAGCAGCTCACCGCTGGCTAAATCGACTAAACGCGGAGAGATATGGGCCTTAAAAATGTCAGCCACTTCATCTGCGCTCATTCCCTGCTTCATCAGACCGGCAACCGCCAGGATATTGCGCTGTTTATCGAGAGCGCGCTGCTCCTGCTGGCGCGATTTTAGCCCCACGGCAGAACCGGCGACCACAATTGAGCAGACCAGACAAAGCACCAGCACCACCAGCAGCGTTTTGCCGATGCTATCGTTACTTTTATTCTCAGCCACGCGATTTCCTCCGCTTAATATTGGCCCGCACCACCAGGTAATCAAACAGCGGCGCGAAGAGGTTGGCGAAGAGGATCGCCAGCATCATCCCTTCCGGATAGGCCGGGTTGACCACGCGGATCAGGACGCACATCACGCCGATCAGCAGGCCGTAGCTCCATTTACCTTTATCCGTAAACGACGCGGACACCGGGTCCGTCGCCATAAACATCATGCCGAAGGCAAAACCGCCGAGCACCAGATGCCAGTACCACGGCATGGCAAACATCGGGTTGGTATCAGAGCCTATAAAGTTAAACAGCGTCGCGGTGGCCACCATGCCGATGAAAACCCCTGCGACAATGCGCCACGAGGCCACGCGACCAAAAATGATGATGGCGCCGCCGATGAGAATCATCAGCGTCGAGACTTCGCCAATCGACCCCGGGATATTGCCGAGGAAGGCGTCCATCCAGCTTACCGGCTGGCCGGTAGAGACGTTAACCAGCGATTCACCGCCGCCGCTTGCCCACTGGGATAACGGCGTCGCGCCGGAGAAACCATCCGCCGCAGTCCACACCAGGTCGCCGGAAATTTGCGCCGGCCAGGCAAAGAATAAAAACGCGCGCCCCGCCAGGGCTGGGTTGAGAAAGTTACGCCCGGTTCCGCCAAAAATCTCCTTGGCCATGACGACGCCGAAGGTGATCCCGAACGCGGCCTGCCATAGCGGCAGCGATGGCGGCACAATCAGCGCGAACAGAATTGACGTTACGAAGAAGCCTTCGTTTATTTCGTGCTTGCGCACGATAGCAAACAAGACTTCCCAGAACCCGCCGACAAGAAACACGGTGATGTAGATAGGCAGGAAAAATACCGCCCCCAGGGTCATCATACTGAGCCAACCGGCGTCAGCGGTGAAGTTCACCCCCAACCACTGCGCGATGCTGTAGTGCCAGTTCCCGGCGATAACCTGCTGCAGCTGCTCAGCGCCGTATAATTTATGCAGTGCAGGAATGGTCTGCAGGCCAACGTTATACATTCCCCAGAACATCGCCGGGAAAACGGCGAACCACACCAGAATCATCATCCGCTTGAGATCGATGGCGTCTCTGACGTGCGCCGCGCCGCGCGTGACCTGCCCGGGGGTGTAGAACAGCGTCGCCGTCGCTTCAAACAGCGGATAGTATTTTTCCAGCTTGCCGCCGTGCGTAAAGTGCGGCTCAATTTTGTCAAACAGTTGCTTTAAGCCCATCACTTATCCTTCCTGCTCTATCTGGGTTAACACGCTGCGCAATGCCGGGCCATATTCATACTTGCCGGGACATACGTAGGTGCAAAGCGCCAGGTCTTCTTCATCCAGTTCCAGACAGCCCAGCGCCTGCGCGCTGTCGGTATCCCCCGCCAGCAAATCACGCAGCAGCATGGTGGGCAGAATATCCAGCGGCATCACTCGCTCATAGTTGCCAATCGGCACCATAGCCCGCTCGCCGCCGTTGGTATCCGTCGAGAAATTAAATAGCTTACGCTTCATAAAATGGCCGAGCGTGGTGCGGGTGATGGAAAATTTATCTTTCCCGGGCATTACCCAGCCGAACAGCTCTTTCTCACGCCCCTCTTTTACGACGCTTATCTGTAAATGAAAGCGGCCAAGAAAAGCATGGGGCCCTTGAGCATGCGTTCCGCTGAGGACTGAACCAGAAATAACGCGGTTTTCATCATCCAGAAGTTCATCTGCCAGCAGTTCATCAAGGCTGGCGCCAGAGCAGGTCTTTAATAAACGAGGCTCTTTCACCTGCGGGCCGCCGAGCGCAACGATACGTTCGCTAGACAACTCCCCTTCAAGGAACAATTTGCCAACGGCGATAACGTCCTGATAGTTAAGATGCCAGACCTGCTTTTTCAGGCTAACCGGCTCGAGAAAATGGATGTGGGTCCCGACCAGCCCGGCCGGATGCGGCCCGGCAAACTGGTTGAAGGTCACCTGGCCCACGGGATGCCCGCCAAGCTTGCCACCGCTGGCCTGGCAGACGTGGACCTTACCGTCGGTCAACCGCGTCAACAGGGTTAAGCCCGCGTCAAAAGCCTCGCGCTGGGCCAGAATGATTGGCTGAGGGTCTGCCGCCAGTGGATTCGTATCTATGGCGGTGACAAATATGGCCGCTGGAACGCTGCCCGGCGCAGGTATTTTGCTGAAAGGGCGGGTGCGAAACGCCGTCCACATCCCCGACTCCACCAGTTGCTGCTGCACGGCCTCGCGCGTCAACGCGGCAAGATCGGCTAATTCATAGCGGGGAAAGTGAACGGCATCATCGCCATCTACGTCAATAACGACCGATTGCAGAACCCGCCGTTCGCCGCGATGAATGGCGCTGATGGTTCCACTCGCAGGGGCAGTAAATCGCACGCCAGGATTTCTTTTATCTTCGAACAGAAGCTGACCTTTTTGTACCCGGTCTCCTTCACGCACCGCCATTGAGGGGCGCATACCGATGTACTCTTCACCCAACAGCGCAACGCGCTTGACCGCAGTCTTCGAAGAAATCTGCTGTGATGGCATGCCAGCTATGGGCAAATTCAGCCCTTTCGTGATTTTAATCATATCGTTAGCAGGTATCCGTTACGTAAACCCCGGTATCAGACCGAGGCCAGCATAATTAATGGAAAATAAGAGGAAGAAAGGAACATCGTAGTCCTGGTGATTCACAAGACGGGAGAGAAGCATCCTTTCTTACCCTGAGTATTTAGCGGAGCAAGTGTAACATTTCGTGAGCAGCGCCTGTAGACAAACTGCCATTAAGTCGTTCTAAAATGCGAGCTATTACGCAAAGTTCTGACTGCGCTTTACCTGAATATTCGCTATAACGGAAAACTAAAACGTAAACGTGGCACGTCGTGCTTGCGAAAAAATGCCGTGATGCTAATGTGAGCGCTCTAAAACCAGAAAACTCTGATTTCGGGTCTCTCTTGCCGTCCTGGCAATGTGGTTATTTGTTTTATCAAGGAACAAGTAGTATGCGCAAAATCGCATTATTTATTGCGATGCTTCTGTTGCCGTGCGTTTCATTCGCAGGGCTACTTAGCAGTAACAGCTCGACAACGCCGATGAGCAAAGAGTATAAGCAGCAGCTCATGGGTTCGCCGGTCTACATTGAGATCTTCAAAGAAGAGCGCATGCTCGATCTTTACGTCAAGATGGGCGAAACCTACCAGCTTCTCGACAGCTACCGGATCTGTAACTACTCCGGCGGGCTCGGTCCAAAGCAGCGCCAGGGCGATTTCAAGAGCCCCGAAGGTTTCTATAACGTTTCCCGCAATCAGCTTAAACCCGACAGCCGTTTCTACAAAGCGATCAATATCGGTTTCCCGAACGCCTACGATCGCGCGCATGGCTATGAAGGAAAGTATCTGATGATTCACGGTGCCTGCGTATCCGTTGGCTGTTACGCCATGACCGATACCGGCATTGATGAAATCTTCCAGTTCGTCACCGGCGCGTTAGTCTTCGGCCAGCCCAACGTTCAGGTGAGCATTTATCCTTTCCGCATGACCGACGCCAACATGGCGCGTCACAAATTTTCCTACTTCGCGGATTTCTGGCAGCAGCTGAAACCCGGGTACGACTACTTCCGGCAGACGCATAAGCCGCCGGTGGTTTCGGTAGCCAATGGCCGCTACGTGGTGAGCAAACCGCTCAGCCACGAAGTTGTGCAGCCGCAGCTCGCGTCAAACTACTCGGTCCCCGAGGCAAAATAACGCCCACTCGCCTGGCATAATTTTATTCCAGGTTTCGTTGCCGGTAAGCGGCTGAGTGGCGATAACGGAGACCACATCATTCGGTGTGGTCTCGCGTTGAAAGTCAATTTCTACATCCTGATCCAGCAGCGTGGCTACGCCAAACGGCGCCCTTCGCGTAATCCAGTATAAATTCGTCGAGCAAAACGCCATCACGTAGCGCCCGTCGGAGAGCAGCATGTTAAAAACGCCTTTTTCACGCAGCGCTCCGGCAAGCGTGGCGATAAATCTGAATACCTCAACCATATCGCCCGGCATTTCCGGATAGCGCTCGGTGATGCTGTGCAGCAGCCAGCAGAAGGCCTTTTCGCTGTCGGTCTCCCCGATAGGATGCAGACTTCCCGTCTCGAGGCTCTCATACCCCTCCAGTTGACCGTTATGGGCGTAGGTCCAGTTGCGCCCCCATAGCTCCCGGGTAAAGGGGTGAGTGTTTTCCAGCGCAACGATACCTCGGTTGGCCTGGCGAATATGGGCGATGACCGAGCAGGACTTGATAGGATATTCCTGCACCAGCTTTGCTATGGGCGACTGGAAGCTAGGCTGCGGATCTTTAAATGTGCGACAGCCCTTACCTTCATAAAACGTAATGCCCCAGCCGTCTTTATGTGGCCCGGTTCCGCCACCGCGCTGCACCAGCCCGGTGAAACTGAAGCAAATATCTGTGGGCACATTCGCGCTCATCCCGAGCAATTCGCACATAGATCACCTCATACCACTTACTGAAACATAAAAGGCGTTATTGGTGCAGCCAGTTTGGACACGGCCAGCGCGCAGAAACCGGAGCGTACTTGATGTACGTGAGGATTTTGAGCACTGCCCGGGTTCAAAATGGCTAACAAAATAGCCTTTTAAGCTTTAACCATCTCTTTTTCGATCAGCATAATCAGGATATGAATCACTTTAATATGGATTTCCTGAATACGGTCGGCGTAGCCAAAATGCGGTACGCGAATTTCTACATCCGCTGACCCCGCCATTTTACCGCCATCTTTCCCGGTCAGAGTAATCACTTTCATCCCCTGGGCGCGGGCGGCTTCAATCGCTTTGATAACATTACCTGAATTACCGGAAGTAGAGATCCCCAGTAATACGTCGCCTGCACGACCCACTGATTCTACATAGCGAGAGAAAACATATTCATAGCCGAAATCATTGCTGACGCAAGAGAGATGGCTCACGTCGGAAATCGCAATGGCCGGATAGCCGGGGCGATTTTCACGATAGCGCCCGGTCAGTTCTTCCGCAAAATGCATCGCATCGCAGTGCGAACCGCCGTTACCGCAGGAAAGGACTTTGCCGCCAGCTTTAAAGCTATCCGCCAGCAGCACCGCAGCACGCTGAATCGCGTGAATGTTGGCTTCGTCCTGCAGAAAGTTAGCCAGCGTTTCAGCGGCTTCATTCAGTTCGTTACGAATAAGATCCTGGTACATGAGGATAATCCTTCAGTATTTGTGGGATAACCCAGGCAGTTTACCGGATAGCCGACGCAGCGAGAAGCAGCACGCAATGCAATCCCCTGTGCTTTTGATTTTATGTGCCGCATTTCCGTACAACAATGTGAGCAAGGTTGTAATTATTTTGTAAACACATTGCTAAAACAAATTACATCCACTACAACCATATCATCACAAGTGGTCAGACCTCCTACAAGACAGGGAGCATTTCTCTATGATGATTTTGAGTATTGTTGCAACCGTTGTTTTACTCGGTGCGCTCTTCTATCACCGAATCAATCTGCTGCTGAGCAGCGCGATTTTGCTTGTCTGGACCGCCGCACTCGGCGCTGCGGGGCTGTGGAATATCTGGCTGCTGATTCCGCTGGCGATCGTTTTACTGCCGTTTAACCTTGCGCCGATGCGTAAATCCATGATTTCAGTCCCGGCGTTCCGCGCTTTCCGTAAGGTCATGCCGCCGATGTCGCGCACCGAGAAAGAAGCGATTGACGCTGGCACAACCTGGTGGGAAGGCGATCTGTTCCGCGGCAACCCCGACTGGCAGAAACTGCACAACTATCCGCAGCCGCGCCTCACCGCTGAAGAACAAGCCTTTATTGACGGCCCGGTCGAAGAAGCCTGCCGTATGGCGAACGACTTCGAAATTACCCACGAGATGGCCGATCTGCCGCCGGAGCTGTGGGCCTATCTGAAAGAGCATCGCTTCTTCGCGATGATCATTAAGAAAGAGTACGGCGGGCTGGAATTCTCCGCCTACGCGCAGGCTCGCGTACTGCAAAAGCTATCGGGCGTCTCCGGGATCCTGGCGATTACCGTCGGCGTGCCGAACTCATTAGGCCCGGGCGAGCTGCTGCAGCATTACGGTACAGAAGAACAGAAAAACCACTATTTGCCGCGCCTGGCTCGCGGCCAGGAGATCCCGTGCTTCGCGCTGACCAGCCCGGAAGCGGGTTCAGATGCCGGCGCCATTCCGGATACCGGCGTCGTCTGCATGGGCGAATGGCAGGGCCAGCAGGTGCTGGGTATGCGCCTGACCTGGAACAAACGCTATATCACCCTTGCGCCTATCGCCACCGTACTGGGGCTGGCGTTTAAACTCTCCGATCCAGACCGCCTGCTGGGTGGAGAAGAGGAGCTGGGCATCACCTGCGCGCTCATCCCCACCAGCACCCCCGGCGTTGAAATCGGGCGTCGCCATTTCCCGCTGAACGTTCCGTTCCAGAACGGCCCGACCCAGGGGAAAGATATTTTCGTTCCTATCGATTACATTATTGGCGGCCCGTCGATGGCCGGCCAGGGCTGGCGGATGCTGGTTGAGTGTTTATCCGTGGGACGCGGCATCACCCTGCCGTCAAACGCTACCGGCGGCCTGAAATCCGTCGCCATGGCTACCGGCGCCTACGCGCACATTCGCCGCCAGTTCAAAATCTCTATCGGTAAAATGGAAGGGATCGAAGAACCGCTGGCGCGTATCGCAGGCAACGCCTACGTAATGGATGCCGCCGCCTCGCTGATTACCTACGGCATTATGCTTGGCGAAAAACCAGCGGTACTGTCGGCAATTGTGAAGTATCACTGTACTCACCGTGGTCAGCGTTCCATTATTGACGCAATGGATATTACCGGCGGTAAGGGCATTATGCTCGGCACCGGAAACTTCCTGGCGCGGGCCTATCAGGGCGCGCCGATCGCCATCACCGTTGAAGGGGCGAATATCCTGACCCGCAGCATGATGATCTTCGGCCAGGGTGCGATTCGTTGCCATCCGTACGTGCTGGATGAAATGGCGGCCGCGCAGAATAACGACGTTAACGCTTTCGATAAGCTGCTGTTTAAACACATCGGGCACGTGGGCAGCAATAAGGTACGCAGTTTCTGGCTGGGCCTGACCCGCGGTCTCACCAGCAGCTCGCCGACCCGCGATGCCACTCGTCGCTACTATCAACATATGAACCGACTGAGCGCCAACCTGGCTCTGCTGTCCGATGTCTCAATGGCGGTACTGGGCGGTAGTCTGAAGCGTCGTGAAAGAATTTCTGCGCGTCTGGGAGATGTGCTGAGCCAGCTCTACCTGGCGTCGGCGGTCCTGAAACGCTATGACGATGAGGGGCGTAACGAAGCGGACTTACCGCTGGTTCACTGGGGGGTGCAGGATGCGCTGTATCAGGCCGAGCAGGCGATTGACGATCTGTTGGTGAACTTCCCGAATCGTCTGGTCGCTGGGGCGCTTCGCGTGGCAATCTTCCCGACCGGACGTCATTACCTGGCGCCTTCAGACAAGCTGGATCATAAGGTAGCGAAAATCCTGCAGGTTCCGAGCGCGACGCGTTCGCGTATCGGCCGCGGTCAGTATCTGACGCCGAGCGAGCATAATCCGGTTGGCCTGCTGGAAGAAGCGCTGCTTGATGTTATGGCAGCAGACCCTATCCACCAGCGCCTGTGCAAAGAGCTGGGCAAGAATCTGTCGTTTACGCGTCTTGATGAACTGGCCCGCAACGCGCTGGCAAAAGGGCTAATCAATCAGGACGAGGCGGACATACTGGTCCGTGCGGAAACCAGCCGACTGCGCAGCATTAACGTCGACGATTTCGCCCCGGATGAGCTGGCGACCCGCCCGGTAAAGCTGCCGGAGAAAGTGCGCAAGATCGAAGCGGCTTAAAAACAAAAAAATAAACCCATCACGATCGAGGCGGGGACTTCCCCGCCTCTCTTTTTTCTGACAATTCAGCGGAAGGTATTTCCAGGGCTGTCATTCTTTTACAAAATATTCCCTGAGCCGTCCATCGGCTGATATGGTGTTAAAGTCATTATAATTCCTCTCATCATACTGGAGTTCACCACCGTGCCCGGACTGAAAATTACCCTTTTACAACAACCGCTGGTGTGGATGGACGGTCCCGCCAACCTGCGCCATTTCGATCGTCAACTGGAAGGGATTACCGGGCGTGACCTCATTGTTTTACCCGAAATGTTCACCACCGGTTTCGCGATGGAAGCAGCAAAACAGTCGCTGTCGCAAGAGGAAGTGGTAGCCTGGATGGAAGCTAAAGCCGACCAAACCAACGCGCTGATTGCCGGTAGCGCCGCGCTGCAAACGGACCGTGGTCCGGTTAACCGCTTCTTGCTGGTTGAGCCCGGCGGTAAAATCCATTTCTATGACAAACGCCACCTGTTTCGCATGGCGGATGAACATCATCATTACGCAGCGGGTAACGAGCGGGTCATTTTTGCCTGGCGCGGCTGGAGAATTCTGCCGCTGGTATGCTACGACCTGCGCTTCCCCGTGTGGTCACGCAACCATAACGACTACGATTTAGCGCTGTATGTTGCCAACTGGCCCGCCCCGCGCTCAATGCACTGGCAGTCGCTGCTGGTCGCCAGAGCTATCGAAAATCAGGCTTATGTTGCCGGATGCAATCGCGTCGGCACCGATGGCAACGGACACCATTACCGGGGCGATAGTCGGATAATCACGCCGCAGGGTGAGATTATCGCGACGGCCGAACCGCATCAGGCGACTCGCCTGGATGCTGAGCTTTCGCTGACGTCGCTAAAAGAGTATCGCGAGAAGTTTCCGGCCTGGCAGGACGCTGATCCCTTCACGCTCAGCTAAAGCCAGACTGGCAGGGGAGCCCAGGCTCCCTTTTTATGCCTCAAACCAGCGCTATCCCGCCCGCTCGCCCCAAAGCCCTGCAGGTAAACGCCCGCAGCGCGGAACGAGAATATGAATGCTGTTAACGCCAGGCTCGCGGGCAAACGTTGTCAGACCGGCGCAACGGATGGCTGGCGAAGACGGGGAAGAGAATGTGTTCTGCAGGCTAAAACGACGAAAGCCTGAATCATTGCTGATTCAGGCTTTCTGAATAGTGGCGGAACGGACGGGACTCGAACCCGCGACCCCCTGCGTGACAGGCAGGTATTCTAACCGACTGAACTACCGCTCCACTTACTGTTCCCTTGGGAACGAGGCGAATATTACGGATTCCCCTCTACTCCGTCAACGCTTTTTCTTCATTTTTGAATCGCTTGCTGCAAAAATCACCCAACAGACTATTTTTAGCGCGTTTATGGGTAAATCAGGCCCGCCACAGGCAGCTTCCGCCTTTCTTTTGCACCAGATCGAGCCGCGACTCGTGGTTCATCAGCTCTTCATCAGAGGCGTAAACCACCCGTAATTTGCTGGCGGCGCGCACAACGCGTTGAATGCCCATTTCTCCGGCCTGCTGCTGCCCTTCCCCTTCCATTGAGAAAGCCATCGTCGTCTGGCCACCGGTCATCATCAGATAAACGTCGGCCAGAATCTGGGCATCGAGCAACGCCCCGTGCAGCGTTCGCTTGCTGTTGTCTATTTCATAACGTGAACAGAGGGCATCAAGGCTGTTACGCTTGCCCGGGAACATTTTACGCGCCAGGGCCAGGCTATCGGTCACCTTACAAAAGGTATCCGTCTTCGGAATTCCGCGATTTAGCTTAGCAAATTCATAGTCCATAAAGCCGATATCGAACGATGCGTTATGGATGACCAGCTCCGCGCCGCGGATATAGTCGAGAAACTCATCGACCACATCACCAAACGCGGGCTTATCCATCAGGAATTCGTCCGCAATACCGTGGACGCCAAACGCTTCAGGATCCACCAGCCGGTCCGGCTTTAAATAGACGTGGAAGTTGTTTCCGGTCAGGCGGCGGTTGATCACCTCCACCGCACCGATTTCAATTATCTTGTGCCCTTCATAGTGCGCACCAATCTGATTCATACCGGTGGTTTCGGTATCGAGAACGATCTGTCGCGTAATTGCAGTGCTCATAGCGGTCATTTATGTCAGACTTACCGTTTTACGTATCGATTTCAATTACAGGAAGTCTACCAGAGATGCTCAAACAGGTAGAAATTTTCACCGATGGTTCTTGCCTGGGAAATCCAGGTCCTGGCGGCTACGGTGCGATTTTACGCTATCGCGGGAAGGAAAAAACTTTTAGCGAAGGCTTTAACCTTACAACGAACAACCGCATGGAGATGATGGCCGCCATCGTCGCCCTGGAAGCGCTGAAAGAACATTGTGAAGTGATCCTCAGTACCGACAGCCAGTATGTGCGTCAGGGGATTACGCAGTGGATCCACAACTGGAAAAAACGCGGCTGGAAAACGGCCGACAAGAAACCGGTAAAAAATGTCGATCTCTGGCAGCGCCTGGACGCCGCGCTGGGTCAACACAAGATAAAATGGGAATGGGTTAAAGGCCATGCCGGACATCCGGAAAACGAACGTTGCGACGAACTGGCGCGCGCGGCAGCATCTAACCCAACCCGGGACGACATCGGTTATCAGGCAGAAAGTTAATTCTGCCCCTTGCGCCACTGACGCGTGGCGCCTACCGCCTGCGGTATCCGTTTTTTTGCTTTGCCCGATTTCATCGGGTTTAGCGTCAATGGGATAGTGCGTTTACGGGCAACAATGAGCTGCAGACATCCCAACGCCGGTAGATGCGTGCTGAGGATTTTCCCCCCGTGGCGCGACCAGGGAAGGACCTGATAGCCCCCGTAGTGCATAACTTCAAAATTCAGCAACCCCAGCCAGTCCATCTGACGCGTTAAGGTGAACATGCGGCTGTTATAGGGGGGCTTATTGCGTAACACCGGCACCAGTTTACGTAACCCCATCAGGCTTACAGGATTAAAACTGGTTAAAATTATCCAGCCATCGTCAATCAGCACCCGGTCCGCTTCCCGCAGCAGTCGATGCGGATCGCTGCACCACGGTAAGGTATGCGCCAGCAGGCAGGCATCTACCGACTTTTCGGCAAAAGGCAAATGCAGCGGATCGGCCTTTACCTGCACAGGATTCCCCTGCAAAGAGACATTCACCTGATGGGAAATCGCGCAGGCTTCGGTATTGATTTCCGCGCTCAGATTGCCAATCTTAAGTAAATGAAAGCCATATAATTTAGTGAGCCACGGTTTCATCTGCCGTTCCAGCGATTCGCGGTAGTATTCGCCCCACGGCATGCTGGACCAGTGCTCTGGCGCTGTAACTGTATGAGGTATCCTTGCCGGCTTCATCGCAACCTTCCGCTACGCATTAGAGGTAATTTATGAATCTTATCAGTATTCCCGCATTTCAGGACAACTACATCTGGGTTCTTAGTGAAGATAGCGGGCGCTGCCTGATAGTCGATCCCGGAGAAGCCGCGCCCGTGCTCGCCGCCATCGAACAAAACCGCTGGCAGCCGGAAGCTATCTTGTTGACGCATCACCACCGCGACCATGTTGGCGGCGTTAAACAACTGCGGGAAAAACTCCCGAACCTGGTGGTTTACGGACCGGCAGAAACCCAGGATAAGGGCGCAACCCACGTCGTGAAGGACGGAGATAGCCTCGCTGTTTTGGGCCGCGAATTTTCTATTTTTGCCACGCCAGGTCACACTTTAGGACACATCTGTTTCTACAGCGCACCTTATCTATTTTGTGGCGATACAATGTTTTCTGGCGGCTGCGGCAGACTATTCGAAGGGACCGCAGAGCAGATGTATCAATCACTTAAGAAGATTAGCGCCCTTCCTGACGAAACATTAATATGTTGCGCACATGAGTACACTTTAGCAAACATGAAGTTTGCAATAAGCATCCTTCCCCATGATAGGGAGATAAACGATTACTACCACAAAGTTAATGAGTTACGTGCAAAAAACCAAAAAACACTCCCCGTAACTCTGAAAAATGAGCGCCTTATTAATTTATTTCTTCGAACGGATGATGATGATTTAATTAAAGAAATAGACAAAGAAACAAATTTGCAACACTCTATTCAGCGATTTGCCTGGTTAAGGTCAAAGAAAGACGACTTCTGATATTTAATTCTTGTCTTCAGACGACTTCACCGTTATCCTTGCTCGTCTTTTAAGCAACTATTGACACACACATGAAGGCACGAGCGATTTTACTCGCCTCTGTCCTGCTGGTGGGGTGCCAGGCGTCTAAGAACGATGGCACCGTACAACAGCACGCACAGAGCCTTTCTGCAGCGAGTCAAGGGGAAGCAAGCAAGTTCACAAGTCGAGCGCGCTGGTTAGATGATGGAACCTTCTACGCGCAAGACCAGGATCTGTGGACTTCAATAGGCGACGAGCTAAAGATGGGAATTCCGGAAAACGTCCGGATTCGCGAACAAAAACAGAAGTACTTAAGAAATAAGAGCTATCTCCACGATGTAACTTTACGGGCAGAGCCGTATATGTACTGGATAGCCGGGCAAGTTAAGAAACGTAACATGCCAATGGAACTGGTATTACTACCCATAGTGGAGAGCGCTTTTGACCCGCACGCAACGTCTGGCGCCAATGCCGCAGGCATTTGGCAGATCATTCCGAGCACCGGGCGCAATTATGGTTTGAAACAGACCCGCAGTTACGATGCGCGTCGTGACATCGTTGCCTCAACCACGGCAGCGTTAAACATGATGCAACGTCTGAACAAAATGTTCGACGGCGACTGGTTGTTAACCGTCGCTGCCTATAACAGCGGCGAAGGTCGGGTAATGAAGGCTATCAAAGCGAACAAATCACGGGGTAAACCCACCGATTTCTGGTCGCTGTCATTACCACAGGAAACCAAAATATACGTACCAAAAATGCTGGCCCTGAGCGATATTCTCAAGAACAGCAAGCGGTATGGCGTAAGGTTGCCAACAGCAGACGAAAGCCGTGCCCTGGCGCGTGTACGTCTCGACAGTCCGGTTGAGATTTCACAGCTAGCGGATATGGCAGGAATGCCCGTCAGCAAGCTGAAAACGTTCAATGCAGGCGTTAAGGGGTCGACTCTGGGCGCGAACGGGCCGAATTACGTACTGGTACCGCAGAAGCATGCGGCGCAGCTGCGTGAGTCTTTGGCCTCCGGTGATATTGCCGCCGTGCAGCCGACGCTGCTGGCTGATAACAAGCCGTTGACCAGCCGCAGCTACCAGGTGCGCTCCGGTGACACCATCTCCGGCATTGCATCGCGTCTCGGCGTATCAACGAAAGATCTGCAGCAGTGGAACGGTATTCGCGGTTCTAACCTGAAGGTCGGTCAGAATCTGGTGATTGGCGCAGGCAGCAGCGCTGAACGTCTGGCAAACAATAGCGATAGCATTACCTATCGCGTGCGTAAGGGCGACTCTTTGTCGAGCATTGCGAAACGCCATGGCGTGAACATTCGCGATGTGATGCGCTGGAACAGCGATACCGGCAACCTGAAACCTGGCGATCAGCTGACGCTGTTTGTGAAAAACAGCGACAGACCGGAATCCTGATGATTCAGCAGGCATTAAAAAAGGCACCCATGCGGTGCCTTTTGTTTTATCTCTGCGTTAGATGGCCTTATGGGCCTCAAACATAATCGTATCGCTGGTGAAAGAACCATCCTGCTGCAATGCAAAATAGGCTTTGACCTCCGCCGATGCGCTCTCCTGGTATAAACGAATCGCTTCCGTCAGCGCCGCTGGCGTCCGCATCCGCGCGACCCAGGAGCTGAACTCCAGAGGCAGGCGATCGGTCAGCAGATGATTTATCACCAAACCGGCCTCACTCGCCATTGTCAGCCATTCGCCGCTGGAGTAGTTGCGAACATGGGAGGTATCGCGCAGCGCCTCAACCGTCTGCAGCCAGACGTCGCGAACAGGATGGCCGGGCGACATCACATCCATAATAATCATCACTCCGCCCGGTTTCAGCACCCGCTTCACTTCACGCAATGCCTGGCCAACATCATGCCAGTGATGCGCAGAATAACGGCTGATCGCGACATCAAAGCTGGCATCAGCGAAAGGCAAAGATTCGGCATAGCCCTGCTGCGTGGCAATATTAGCAAAACCTTTATCCCTTGCGGCCTGAGCCACCACCTCCAGCATCTGGCTGGATAAATCATATGCCGTTACCTGGGCAACCTGCCCTGCCGCCGCAAAGCTGGCGTGTCCGGCACCGCATCCCATATCCAGCACGTGGGCCTGAGGGAAGTCCGCCAGCCGTTCGGCCAGTCGCTGCAGATCGCGCCCTGAAGCGTGTACGGCACTGCTCAGGTAGGCGCTGGCCTGTGAGCCAAACTGTTTTTCGACGTTGTCATGATGAGAGCGTGTTGTCATTGCATTGTCCTTCGGTTTTTTGAGTAATAAAGGCAGCACCATGCATACGCAGGCCTGCCCCATGGCAGGCCTGACATACCTTAATTAATCAGGCTTGCCGGGACTGAATTCAACTAGTAGCGGGTTGTGGTCGGACGCGCGGGTCACCAGCACGGAAGCATCGTGCACGCTTAACCCCCGGTAGAACACAAAATCAAGCGGGCGGCCAAAAGTACGGCGGCGCTGATCGTCAGAGAAGCGGACTTCGCGCAGCGACATTTCACGCGCAAAGCGATACAAAGCGTTCATTCGCGGACGACTCCAGGCGTTAAAGTCACCCGCCATTATCACCGGCCCGCTGTGATGGGCAATCTGGTCGCCAATCGGCAGCAGCTGCTTGCTGTAGACATCCACGCCAAGACTAAAGTTGACCGCGTGGATATTTACCACCATCAGCAGCCGGGTATCCGGTAACGGGTAAACGGTGACCAACGCTGACTTTGCCAGCCGCAGGATAGGCTCGCGCTCGCGCAGTGGGCAGCAGTAAATGGGGTGGGCGGAAGCTAACGTCATCACGCCGGAAGGATGCTGCGGAAGCACCAGTGCCGGAACCTGGTCAGCGGCCAGATAATTGGAGGTGGCGAATTTCACTAACTCAGGCGTGGTTTGCGCTTCCTGTAATAACACCAGGTGCGCATCTTTACCGAAATTATTAAGCACGGATTTCCACTCTGCGCGCTGCTGTTTAAAGATGTTCCACACCAGCACGCGGATTTTCTCATCCGAACTTAACGGTACCCCGGCCGGAAAAGCCGGAGTCATGCCAGCAAACGACCCCGGAGGTAAGATTCTCTCCGCGGGTTGTCCGGCGACGTAGCGCATGGCATAGGTATTCTTTCGCAATTTAGGCATCAAACCTCGATAACAGGAAACCAGCCCGAGACTGCAGCTGGTCCTTCTGTTATAGGGATTTTTGTATACACTTTCAATGCAATTTGCCAGAAACCTTTATCCTTCTACGGAAAGAACCGTAGCACAGCGCTGAGGCTTATCGAGCCGGCCGCTAAGAACCACCAGCAACAGCGCGACCAGAACTATCAGCGCGCCAATCCAGGGCGTCTGATCCAGACCATAATGTTCTACCGTCTGCCCACCAATCACCGATCCTAAGGCAATCCCGATGTTAAAGGCGGCAATATTCAGGCCTGAGGCAACGTCAACCGCGCCTGGAGTATACTGCTCCGCTTTCTGCACAACGTATACCTGCAGACCCGGAACGTTACCGAATGCGAAGATGCCCATCACCAGTACCGTCGCCAGCGCCGCATACTGAATGCTGGCCGTAAACTGAAAGATCAGCAGTAAAGCAACCAGGGCGGCAAAAATCAGCTTCAGCGCGGGCACGGCGCCATGCTTATCCGCCAGCTTTCCGCCCCATACGTTGCCCACCGCTACAGAAACACCGTAGCCCAGGAGGATCCAGCTAACGGCCGCCGGGCTAAATCCGGCAAGATCCTGCATCATCGGCGCCAGGAAGGTAAAAGCGGTGAATACGCCGCCATATCCCAAAGCCGTAATGGCATAGATTATCAGTAAACGGGGATGAGTCAGAACCTGGAGCTGGGCGCGTAAACCGGCGCTGACACGACCGGGAATGTTATTCGGCACCAGGATAAGGCTGCTCATTAACGCGATTACGCCAAGGATCGACACGGCAAGGAACGTCTCGCGCCAGCCAAAGTGTTGGCCGATAAAGGTGCCCAATGGTACGCCGGTCACCAGCGCAACGGTCAGACCGCCAAACATAATCGCAATCGCCGAAGCCGCTTTCTCTTTCGGGACCAGGCTGGTCGCAATTGTCGATCCGATCGAAAAGAATACCCCGTGCGCCAGTCCCGTCAGCAGGCGTGCCAGAACCAGAGTTTCATAACCCGGCGCCTGCCAGGCCAGCAGGTTACCGGCGGTAAACAGCGCCATTAACGCCAGCAGCAGTTGCTTACGCGGCATACGCCCGGTCAGCGCGGTGAGCACCGGGGCGCCAATCGCCACGCCGAGCGCGTAGATAGAAACCAACAGCCCCGCTGAGGGTAGCGAAATAGCGAGTTGTTCTGCAATGGTGGGCACCAGGCCCACAATGACAAATTCGGTCGTGCCAATAGCAAAGGCACCGATAGTTAAGGCAAGTAGCGCCAGCGGCATAATGTACTCCGTATCAACATGATTAAGATGACACGTAGTATGAAGAGATGCTTTAATAACAAAAATAGCCAAAGTATCAATAGAATTTTGCCACAGGTGCAATAATGAGAGCTACCTCAGAAGAAATCGCCATTTTTGTCGCCGTGGTCGAGAGCGGCAGCTTTAGCCGCGCAGCGGAACAGCTAGGTCAGGCCAATTCCGCCGTCAGCCGGGCGGTGAAAAAGCTGGAATCAAAGCTCGGCGTGAGCCTGCTTAACCGTACGACCCGTCAGCTAAGCCTGACCGAAGAAGGAGAACGTTATTTCCGTCGCATGCAGGTTGTGCTTCAGGAGATGGCCGCTGCCGAAAATGAACTTCTGGAGAGTCGTACGACGCCAAGAGGACTATTACGGGTTGATGCCGCGACGCCGGTGATACTGCATTTTCTGATGCCGTTGATAAAACCCTTCCGCGAGCGTTATCCAGAGATGAGCCTTACGCTGGTCTCGTCCGAAACCTTTATCAATCTGATTGAGCGGAAAGTTGACGTCGCGATCCGCGCCGGCACGCTGACCGATTCCAGCCTGCGCGCCAGGCCATTGTTTAATAGCTACCGCAAAATAATCGCTTCACCGGACTATCTTGCTCGCCATGGCACGCCGCAAAGCGTCGCTGAGCTAAAAAATCATCAATGCCTCGGTTTTAGCGAACCTGTTTCATTGAATACCTGGCCAGTCTCCTGCTGCGATGGCCAGCTGCTGGAAATCGAAAGCGAGATATCTTCCAATAGCGGAGAAACGCTCAAGCAGCTGTGCCTGGCCGGTAACGGAATCGCCTGTCTGTCGGACTATATGGTGGATAAGGAAATTGCTGAAGGGGCGTTTGTCGAACTGCTGGCTGATAAACGGCTGCCGGTTGAAATGCCGTTTAGCGCGGTTTACTACAGCGACAGAGCCGTAAGCACGCGGATCAGAGCCTTTATCGACTTTCTTAGCGAACATGTAAAACAGCTCCCGAAGGAGCTGTAAGAGGGTTGTAGAGTACAGAGGGGGATTAGATTAGTCCCATTCAGGCGCCAGACCGTCCGGGCTAACCAGACGATCGTTGCAGTCCAGGGCGGCGATCGCCTGGCGATCGTCTTCATCAAGCTGTAGATCCTGAGCTTTAAGGTTGCTTGCCAGGTTTTCGCGCCGCGTCGAAGACGGAATTACCGCATAACCTTCGCCCATTGCCCAGGCCAGGATAACCTGTGCCGGCGTGGCATTATGTTTCGTCGCAATACGTGCAATCACTTCATCTTTCAGCGCCTTACCGTAGGCCAGCGTCATGTAAGAGGTGATATGAATACCGTGTTCACGCGCCCAATCAACCACTTTACGATTCTGCAGGTACGGAGAGAGTTCAACCTGGTTGGTCGCGATATTCTCTGCGCCAACGGCGGCAATTGCCCGCTCCATCAGCGGAATGGTGAAGTTAGAAATACCAATCTGACGGGTCAACCCCTGCTTTTTCGCTTCCAGCAGCGCGGCCATAAACTCTTCGACGGCAACGGCATCGTTTGGCGACGGCCAGTGGATTAACGTCAGGTCGACATAGTCAGTTCGCAGCTTCAGCAGGCTCTCTTTCAGGCTGGCGATCAGCTTGTCTTTGCTGAGATTTTCAATCCAGATCTTGGTGGTGATGAACAGTTCATCGCGCGCAACGCCGCTTTCAGCAATAGCCTGACCCACAGCAGCTTCATTATCATAGATTTGCGCGGTATCAATGGTGCGATAGCCCAGCTCAAGCGCCGTTTTTACAGATGCAATAACCACGTCATCTTTCAGACGGAAGGTCCCAAGACCAAATGCAGGGATTGTCATGATTTTCCTCTTTATTCATTCATATCGGTTAACGAGGGTAATTATGGCCAACGAGAGGATTGAGAAAAAGAGCGCTAAACGCAGAGGATTTTTGCTAAAAAAGCAATAATAAAGCGACAGGCAAAGAAAAAGCCCTGAGCAAATGCTCAGGGCTTTTAATAAGTGGCGGAACGGACGGGACTCGAACCCGCGACCCCCTGCGTGACAG
>NZ_JBEAIG010000009.1:0-73639 GCF_040064575.1 Klebsiella sp. CN_Kp106
TTACGCCGCAACCCGGGGATACCCCGGGATTTATACATCGACGCGGTTTCCCCCCCCGGCTCGCGCTGCGCTTAGCCGGGCTACGGGGTGTGCAGTCTGCGGGCGGTAGCCCGGGTAAGGCGTTTACGCCGCAACCCGGGAATACCTCCTCTTACGCTTCGTCGTGCTCTTCCCACGCCAGCGCGCGTTTTACCGCCTTCTTCCAGCCGCTGTAGCGATAGTTACGCTCGGTGGTTTCAATCCCCGGACGGAACTCGCGTTCGATGACCGCTTTCTCCTGCAGTTCATCCAGGTTTTGCCAGAAACCGACCGCCAGACCGGCCAGATAGGCTGCGCCCAGCGCGGTGACTTCGCGGACTTCCGGGCGTTCCACGCGGGTGCCGAGAATATCGGACTGGAACTGCATCAGGAAGTTGTTGGCGACCGCGCCGCCGTCAACGCGCAGGGCGTGCAGACGGATCCCGGAGTCAGCCTGCATCGCTTCCAGCACGTCGCGGGTCTGATAGGCAATCGACTCCAGGGTGGCGCGAATAATATGGTTGGAGTTCACGCCGCGGGTCAGGCCGAAGATCGCGCCGCGGGCATACGGGTCCCAGTACGGGGCGCCGAGGCCGGTAAACGCCGGAACGACGTACACGCCGTTGGTATCCTTCACTTTGGTGGCGAAATATTCGGAATCGAACGCGTCGCTAATCAGCTTCATCTCATCGCGCAGCCACTGAATAGAGGCGCCAGCCATAAACACCGCGCCTTCCAGCGCATAGTTCACCTCACCGCGCGGGCCGCAGGCGATAGTCGTCAGCAGGCCGTGCGTTGACGTCACCGCTTTCTCGCCGGTATTCATCAGCATAAAGCAGCCGGTACCGTAGGTGTTTTTCGCCATCCCCTCTTTCACGCACAGCTGGCCGAACAGCGCCGCCTGCTGGTCGCCCGCGATGCCGGCGATCGGAATACGCGTCCCGCCCTTACCGCCGATGTTGGTCTGGCCGTACACTTCGGAAGATTTGCGCACTTCCGGCAGCATGGCGCGCGGGATATCCAGCGCGTCGAGCATTTTGTCGTCCCAGTCCAGCTCGTGGATATTAAACAGCATGGTACGCGAGGCGTTGGTGTAGTCGGTTACGTGAACGCGTCCCTGGGTCATTTTCCAGATAAGCCAGGTGTCTACGGTGCCGAACAGCAGCTCGCCGCGTTTAGCGCGTTCGCGCGCGCCTTCGACGTGGTCGAGGATCCACTTCACTTTGGTGCCGGAGAAGTAGGGGTCAACCACCAGGCCGGTGGCCTTGCGGATGTACTCTTCCATGCCGTCGCGCTTGAGCTGTTCGCAGATCTCGGCGGTACGGCGGCACTGCCAGACGATGGCGTTATAAATCGGCTTTCCGGTTTCGCGCTCCCAGACGATGGCGGTTTCACGCTGGTTGGTGATGCCGATCGCCGCGATTTCATCGGAGCTGATATCGGCTTTTGCCAGCACTTCGACCAGCGTAGAGCTTTGCGATGCCCAGATCTCCATCGGGTCGTGTTCAACCCAGCCTGGACGCGGATAAATTTGTTCGAATTCTCGCTGAGAAACGCTGACGATATTGGCATCGTGATCCATTACCACGGCGCGGGAGCTGGTGGTGCCCTGGTCGAGCGCTACGATATATTTTTTGTCGGTCATAGTATGAGTCCCGTAGTCAGATTACAGCGAAGCTTTGTGTTGCGTCGTAGAGTGGGATGCGGCTTCTTTCTCTTCGACGACGCAGGTGTCGCAAGGCAGGTGGCGGCCAATCAGCTTGCGGTAGCAGAATGCGCCCAGCGCAGCACCGACGATTGGCGCACACAGCGGCACCAGGAAATAAGGAATATCTTTGCCGCCGGTGAAGGCGACGTTGCCCCAGCCTGCCAGCCAGGCGAAGGCTTTCGGTCCGATATCACGCGCCGGGTTCATGGCGAAGCCGGTCAGCGGGCCCATGGATGCGCCGATGACGGCGATCAGCAGACCAATCAGCAGCGGCGCCAGCGGGCCACGCGGCACGCCGTTACCATCGTCGGTCAGCGCCAGAATGACGCCCATCAGGATAGCGGTAATCACCATTTCTACCGCGAAGGCCTGCACAAAATTGATATGCGGATTCGGATAGGTGGAGAAAATGCCTGCCAGCTCGAGACTTTCGACGCTACCGCGCACCATATTGTGGGTATGTTCGAAATCGAAGAAAAGATTGTAATAAAGCCCGTAAACTAAAGCCGCAGCGC
The DNA here is from genome assembly GCF_040064575.1 of Klebsiella sp. CN_Kp106. Taxonomy (NCBI): domain Bacteria; kingdom Pseudomonadati; phylum Pseudomonadota; class Gammaproteobacteria; order Enterobacterales; family Enterobacteriaceae; genus Klebsiella; species Klebsiella sp. CN_Kp106. The sequence continues at coordinate 2,242 of NZ_JBEAIG010000009.1, forward strand.
AAAAGGCGCCAGCGAATTGCGCAACGATAAATGGAACAACTTTACGACCGTCAAAGCAGGCGAACAGCCACAGCGCGATGGTGACCGCCGGGTTAAGGTGCGCACCGGAAACCCCTGCGGTCAGGTAAATCGCCATGGCGACGCCCAGACCCCAGATGATGCTGATTTCCCACTGACCGAAGCTGGCTCCCGCGACCTTAAGCGCAGCGACGCACCCAACGCCGAAAAAGATCAACAACCCGGTACCGAGGAACTCTGCGATGCACTGGCCTTTTAGTGTTGATGTTTGGCTCATAATCGAATCCTGAAGCGTAGTGATGATTATTGTATGTGTGAAGGTCGCAGGCGACCACGCTGCCATGTAGGCATAGTGTTAATTTATCGTTAACGAACAAAAACGAGAAATATCGAAATTCAAATGTGTGTACCACGTCAAGAAAATGAGCGTTTTCGCGCCATAAACGCGTGTTCGGCCTTTTGCGGGAGCGTTTCACCGCACATTTTTTTACGTGTTGATTAACAATTACGAAAAAGTACCGGGTAAAAGCGGCGAACGGACCAGGTAAAGGCTGAAAAGTGTTGCAAACCGCAATCTACGCGGGTTGTCGCTGGACAGGGGAGGCGGGGCTTCATACAATCGACTACATCACCACTGTAGTGCGCTAATTTTCGTTAAGGCGTCAACGCGTATACGAAACGGACGGTTTCTATCAACGCCTTGCAAGTTCAGGAGAGGTATGACGATGTCATTAGAAGTGTTTGAGAAATTAGAATCTAAAGTTCAGCAGGCGATTGATACCATCACTCTGTTACAGATGGAAATCGAAGAGCTGAAAGAGAAGAACAACACGCTGGCGCAGGAAGTACAGAGCGCTCAGCACAGCCGTGAAGAGCTTGAGCGTGAAAACGGTCAGCTGAAAGAACAGCAGCAGGGCTGGCAGGATCGTCTGCAGGCGCTGCTGGGCCGCATGGAAGAAGTCTGATGCTTCCCGCCCCCTCCCGTTCGGGAGGGGGCAAACTCTCCCCCGCTCTATATACTCACAAGTTATAGCCAATCTTTTTTTATTCTTTAATCATCAGTCCGCTTTCTGGCACGCTTAATCCATCACAACACTACATAAAGAGAGCGGTGCGATGAATAAGTGGGGCGTGGGGTTAACTCTGTTGCTGGCATCCGCCAGCGTTCTGGCAAAAGACATTCAACTATTAAACGTTTCTTACGATCCAACGCGCGAGCTGTACGAACAGTACAACAAAGCCTTTAGCGCGCACTGGAAACAAGAAACCGGCGACAACGTGGTGATTCGTCAGTCCCACGGCGGCTCCGGCAAACAGGCGACCTCGGTGATCAACGGCATTGAAGCCGACGTGGTGACCCTTGCGCTGGCCTATGACGTCGATGCGATTGCCGAGCGTGGCCGAATCGACAAAAACTGGCTGAAGCGTCTGCCGGATAACTCCGCGCCGTATACCTCAACCATTGTGTTCCTCGTACGCAAAGGCAACCCGAAGCAGATTCACGACTGGAACGATCTGATTAAACCGGGCGTGTCGGTGATTACCCCGAACCCGAAAAGCTCCGGCGGCGCGCGCTGGAACTATCTGGCGGCATGGGGCTATGCCCTGCACCAGAACAATGGCGATCAGGCGAAGGCGCAAGAGTTCGTAAAAGCGCTGTTTAAGAACGTCGAAGTACTGGATTCCGGCGCCCGTGGCGCGACCAACACCTTCGTGGAACGTGGGATCGGCGATGTGCTGATTGCCTGGGAAAACGAAGCCCTGCTGGCGACCAACGAACTGGGTAAAGACAAATTTGAGATCGTGACCCCGAGCGAATCGATTCTCGCCGAGCCGACGGTTTCCGTGGTGGATAAAGTGGTCGACAAGAAGGGCACTCGCCAGGTGGCGGAAGCGTATCTGAAGTACCTCTACTCGCCGGAAGGCCAGGAGATTGCGGCGAAGAACTTCTATCGTCCGCGCGATCCTGAGATAGCGAAAAAATACGCGAATGAGTTCCCGAAACTGAAGCTGTTCACCATCGATGACGTGTTTGGCGGCTGGACGAAAGCGCAGAAAGAGCACTTTTCCAACGGCGGCACCTTCGACCAGATCAACCAGCGTTAAATAGCCTCCCCTTATCCCCGCTTGCGCTGCGCTTAGCGGGGATACAACTCTTGTCGCCCGGACAGGCGTAAGCCGCGACCCGGGGCTGAGAAGTCTGGTAGCGCCGCCTCCGGGAAAACACACCGAACCTCTTCCTGTTTTCATTTGGTCATCAAACTGCGTTACTCTTCCGTTTCTGGCTGAGACAGGAAAAAATAATGCGAAGAGTACGATACCTTTTATTAGCGCTGCTGGTGGTCGTTGTGGCGGCGATGGCCGGCGGCTACTACTGGCTTCATTCCGGCAACCCTGATGCGTTGCGCAAAATTGTTCTGCAACAGTGCGTCCCCAATCAACAGCAGCACCAGAATCCCGCGCCCTGTGCGGAAGTGAACCTCAAGGGCGGCTATGTGCTGTTTAAAGACCGCAATGGCCCGCTGCAGTATCTGCTGATGCCGACTTACCGTATTAACGGCACCGAAAGTCCGCTGCTGCTTAATCCCCTGACGCCGAACTTCTTCTGGCAGGCCTGGCAGGGGCGCGAAATCATGAGCCAGCATCGTGGTTCCGCCGTATCGGATGACGCGGTCTCCTTGACCATCAACTCGCGCAGCGGACGCACGCAAAATCATTTCCATATCCATATCTCCTGCCTGCGTCCCGATGTCCGTACCCAGCTGGACAAGGACGCGCCCGCAATCAGCAGCCGCTGGTTGCCGCTGCCCGGTGGACTACTGGGCCACGAATATCTGGCGCGTCGGGTCACTGAAACGGAGCTGGCGCAGCGCAGCCCGTTCCTGATGCTGGCCGAAGAGGTGCCGGAAGCGCGTGAACATATGGGCCGTTTTGCGCTGGCGATGGCAAAGCAGAGCGATGGCTCACTGGTGCTGCTGGCGACCGAGCGTAACCTGCTAACGCTTAATCGCGCATCGGCGGAAGAGATTCAGGATCACAGCTGCGCAATCCTGCAATAACCCCACCATATCTGGCGTTTACCTGTCTTATCGTCCGTCGTATTCTTGCTGAAAAAATCGACAGGAGACAGGTATGTCGCTCTGGTTGTCCCACCCTCTGTTCCTTCCTTCTATCATCGTCGGCATCACTATTCTCCTCTGGGCGACTTCGCTACTGCCGGAGTTTATGACCGCGCTGCTGTTTTTTGCCGCAGCGATGATCGCCAAAATCGCGCCGCCGGAGGTGATTTTTGGCGGCTTTGCTTCCTCGGCCTTCTGGCTGGTGTTCAGCGGCTTTGTGCTGGGGATCGCCATACGCAAAACCGGGCTGGCGGACAGGGCGGCCCGGTCGCTCTCGTCGCGGCTGACCGACTCCTGGCCGCTGATGGTCGGCAGCGTGGTGCTGCTCAGCTATGCGCTGGCGTTTGTGATGCCGTCCAATATGGGGCGTATCGCGCTGCTGATGCCGATTGTGGCGGCAATGGCCAGGCGTGCCGGCATTGAAGAGGGGACGCGCCCGTGGTTTGGCCTGGCACTGGCAGTGGGGTTCGGGACCTTCCAGCTGTCTGCCACCATCCTGCCCGCCAACGTCCCGAATCTGGTGATGAGCGGCGCGGCGGAGGGATCGTATGGTATCCATTTGAATTATCTTCCCTATTTACTGCTGCATACGCCTGTGCTCGGCTGGCTCAAAGGGGCTGTGCTGATCGCCCTGATATGCTGGCTGTTTCCCGGAAAACCGCACCCGCCGCGCGACATGACGCCGCTGCCGCCGATGAGCCGCGATGAGAAGCGCCTGGCGTGGCTGCTGGTGGTAGTGCTGACGCTCTGGGTGACGGAGAGCTGGCACGGCGTGGGGCCGGCCTGGACGGGGCTGGCGGCGACGGTGATAACGCTGCTGCCGCGGGTCGGTTTTATCAGCGGCGAGGAGTTTTCCAGCGGCGTGAATATCCGCACCTGTATTTACGTCGCCGGGATTTTGGGGCTGGCTATCACCGTGACGCAAACCGGTATCGGCGGCGTGGTGGGGAATGCCCTGCTGCAGATTATGCCGCTGGATAAAGAGAGTCCGTTCACCAGCTTTCTGGCATTGACCGGCATTACCAGCGCGCTGAACTTTATCATGACCGCTAACGGCGTACCGGCGCTGTATACCACCTTCGCGCAGAGCTTCTCCGATGCGACCGGCTTCCCGCTGCTGAGCGTGATTATGATTCAGGTGCTGGGGTACTCCACGCCGCTGCTGCCGTATCAGGCGTCACCGATTATCGTGGCGATGGGGCTAGGGAAAGTGCCTGCGCGGGCGGGAATGCTGCTGTGTATTGCGCTGGCGGCGGTAAGCTATTTGATTCTGCTGCCGCTGGACTACCTGTGGTATCAGGCGTTGGGGAAACTGTAGCGAGGTAAAAAAACCCGGCTTGCGCTGTGCTGAGCCGGGCTACAAATATTGCAGATTTCTGGTCAGTAGCCCCGGTTGCGAAGCGCGACCGGGGATAGCCTTTAAAGCGAATTACGCTTTTTTCGCGGCTTCTGCTGCTTTAACGATCACCGCGAAAGCGTCAGCTTTCAGGGATGCGCCGCCAACCAGCGCGCCGTCGATGTCCGGCTGGGTGAACAGCTCTGCTGCGTTGCCCGCGTTAACGGAACCGCCGTACTGGATGATCACTTGTTCAGCCACTTTCGCATCGGCTTTAGCGATGTGGTCGCGAATGAATTTGTGTACAGCCTGAGCCTGAGCCGGGGTAGCGGATTTGCCGGTACCGATCGCCCATACGGGTTCATAAGCGATAACTGCGCCTTCGAACGCCGCCGCGCCCTGGGTTTTCAGAACGGCGTCGATCTGACGCGCGCACACTTCTTCCGTTTTGCCCGCTTCGTTTTCCGCTTCGGTTTCACCGATGCACAGAACCGGGATCAGACCCTGCTCTTTCAGTACCGCGAATTTCCTGGCGATAAACTCGTCGGACTCTTTGTGGTAGGTACGGCGCTCGGAGTGGCCGATGATGATGTATTCAGCGCCGATGTCTTTCAGCATTTCGGCAGAGGTTTCGCCAGTGAACGCGCCGGACAGGTTCAGGTCAACGTTCTGCGCGCCCAGGTGAATGTGGCTGCCCGAAGCGGCTTGTTTAGCCAGGTCGATGTACATCTCAGGCGGAGCAATGGCAACTGCACAGCCGGTTACGCCAGCCAGTTCGGTACGCAGGTTCGCGACCAGTTCGTTTACCATGTGGCGGCTGCCGTTCAGTTTCCAGTTACCCATCACTAAAGGATGTCGCATTTTTATTCTCCACGCTTTAAAGCGAATTAAGGAATATAGCCGCCCCCGCGGGCAGCATGGTCTGTGAAACAGTATAGAGATTCATCACTGGAAAGGCTTTGCTTTTTGTCATTTATTGTTGTTTTCCAGCGTTTCAGATAGCGCCAGCTTAATCGGTTCAACAGCGAAGGTCAGCCCCTTTTCGCCGTTGTCCGCCACCACATAGCGCACAGCACCTTCCGTTTCGGAGAAGTAACGTTTGCCTTTTCCGGCGGTCAGCAGTTTCTGCAGCTTCTGCTGGCTTTGCGTCAGGCTGAGCGTGGGTACGAACGCGCGCATCACGGCGCTCATATACTCCTGGGCTCTCGCTTTCGCCGCTTTCTGCTGCGGCCCCTGAATCGGTAGCCAGGTGATCTGCATCGATTTAATTTTGAGCGTGCCGCGTTCAAGCGCGGTCGACGCGTAAAGGTTCTCATTGATCTTCGTGGCGGCGCGGGTCAGGTTTGCCTGGTCTTTGCTGGCGGCGACGGCGCGAAATTCATTGAGCGATAGCTTCGGGTTATCGTTGTTGAATTTTTCCCGAAACTCGCTGATGGAAATATCAAAGGCCGGCGCGCCGGAGAGAAGATAGGGCGCCGTAGCGCTGGCGTCTGACTCGGCGGACAACGCTTTTTGGCCGACGGATAATGCCGCCAGCCCAATTAAACATAAGGTTGCCCACTTCTTCATGCCCATCTTCCCTTTTTTTATCTGCTGACGATTAAAACGAGAACCGTCACGCTTGTCAAAAAGTCACGCCTTCAGGGTAAACTACGTCGGTGATGATGATAAGGAATAAAACATGACCCTACAGCAGTGGCTATTCTCAATTAAAGGGCGGATTGGACGTCGCGACTTCTGGATCTGGATCGCTATCTGGATAATGACCATGAGCGCGCTGTTCACGCTGGCCGGTAGTAACCTTCTCAATTTACAGACGGCGGCTTTTATTCTGGTGTGCCTGCTGTGGCCGACGGCGGCGGTGACCATTAAACGCCTGCACGATCGGGGTAAATCCGGGCTCTGGGCGCTGCTGATGATTCTGGCGTGGATGCTGCTGGCGGGCAACTGGTCGATGCTGCCTGGGGTCTGGCAGTGGGGCGTCGGGCGGTTTATACCGACGCTGATTATCGTCATGATGCTGATCGACCTGGGCGCGTTTGTCGGTACCCAGGGCGCGAATAAGTTTGGTAAAGAGACGCTGGACGTGCGCTGGAAAGCGGAATCCTGATTACCAGTAGTGTTCGGCGGTCATATGACCCGGCCGGCGACGCAGGTGCTTGCTCATCTGCCGGGTCTCTTTCAGCAGCTGCTGGGTGTCGCGCACCATCTGCGGGTTACCGCACAGCATGACGTGGCTGCTCTCGGCGTTCATCGGCAGGCCGACGGCCTCTTCCAGCGCGCCGGTTTCAATCAGGAACGGGATACGTCCCGTGAGCATGCCCGGCGCGGTTTCCCGGCTCACGACCGACTGGATGCGCAGTTTGCCCGCATAGCGCGCTTCCAGCGCCTGCATCTGCGGCAGATAGCTGAGGTCGGCGGCATAGCGCGCGGCGTGCACCAGTACCAGGTTTTTAAAGCGATCCAGGTCCTTCCCTTCTTCCAGAATCGACAGGTACGGGCCAATCGCCGTGCCGGTGGCGAGCATCCATAGGGTGTCGCAATCCGGTACCTCTTCCAGCACGAAGAAACCGGCGGCTTCGCTGACCACCTGGACTTCATCGCCCGGCTTCAGAGCCGCCAGCCGCTGGCTGAGCTTGCCCTCCGGAACCGTCACCAGATAGAACTCAAGATCGGGGTTGCTGGGGGCGTTGACGTAGGAATAGGCGCGCTGCACGCGTTCTCCGTCTACGTCCAGCCCCAGTTTGGCAAACTGCCCAGCGGTGAAGGGCGCAACCGGCGCGTGAACGGTGAGGCTAAACAGTGCATCAGTCCAGTTCTGTACTTTTACCACTTTGCCCGTAACCCAGTTTGCCATAGCGACTCTCCTCTCAATCCTGTTAACGTATCTTCACCGCGACGAGAGCAGATTTCCAGCCCGAAAAGGCTGGAAAGCTCTATTGATCAAATGTTTTTACAGGATGTGCAGCTGAATATCCGGGTCTTTGCGATCGAGATAATGAATCGATTGAATACGGCGGATAGTGCGGGATTTACCGCGGATCAGCAGGGTTTCGGTGGTGGCCATATTGCCTTTACGGGTGATACCGTCCAGCAGATCGCCCTTGGTGATGCCGGTTGCCGAGAAAACCACGTTGTCGCTGCGCGCCATATCGTCCAGGCGCAGCACTTTGCCTGCTTCAATGCCCATCGCCTGACAGCGTGCCAGCTCGTTTTCGCCGATGCGGCGGTTCTCTTCGCTGTCGCCCTTCACGTGGTGACGCGCCAGCAGACGGCCGTTCATATCGCCGTCCAGCGCGCGGATCACCGCAGCGGAAACGACGCCTTCCGGCGCGCCGCCGATACCGTACATGACGTCAACTTCGCTGTCCGGCATGCAGGTCAGAATAGAGGCGGCAACGTCGCCGTCGGGGATGGCGAACACGCGCACGCCCAGCTTTTGCAGCTCAACAATGACGTCGTCATGGCGCGGCTTGGCTAAGATGGTGACCGTTAATTCACTCAGCGGCTTATTCAGCGCGCGGGCGATGTTATGCAGGTTCTCCGCCAGCGGCAGGTTCAGATCGATGGTGCCCTTCGCTCCCGGGCCGACAATCAGCTTTTCCATGTACATATCTGGCGCATTCAGGAAACAGCCCTTATCGCCTACCGCCATGACCGCCAGCGCGTTCGCCTGGCCCATCGCCGTCATGCGGGTGCCTTCGATGGGATCGACGGCGATATCTACCGCATCGCCGTGGCCGGTACCGACGCGCTCGCCAATGTACAGCATCGGCGCTTCGTCGATTTCGCCTTCGCCAATCACGATAGTGCCGTCGATGTTGATCAGGTTGAGCATAATGCGCATGGCGTTGACGGCGGCGCCGTCGGCGGTATTTTTATCACCGCGGCCTAACCATTTGTAGCCTGCCAGCGCGGCGGCTTCGGTGACGCGCGAAAATTCGATGGCCAGTTCTCGTTTCATAATCCACTCATCTGAATAAAAATTATGCGCAGCGTGGCGAGATGACATTCGCGCTACGCGTTGGAATAGCGTTCGGTTTCCGGCATCCAGCGCTCTATCAGCGCCTGTGCCTGCTGGGGATAGCGTTCGTGAATATGGCGGGCGATGCGCTGAACTTCCGGGATCATGGCCTGATCGCGCAATAAGTCCGCGACTTTAAATTCAGCGTTGCCGGTCTGACGGGTGCCGAGCAGCTCGCCGGGGCCGCGAATTTCCAGGTCTTTTTGGGCGATGACGAAACCGTCATTGCTATCGCGCAGAACCTGCAGGCGCTTCTGGGCGGTTTTTGACAGCGGCGATTTATAGAGCAGCACGCAGTGGGAGGCTACCGCACCGCGCCCGACGCGCCCTCGGAGCTGGTGCAGCTGCGCCAGCCCCAGACGCTCCGGGTTTTCGATGATCATCAGGCTGGAGTTGGGCACGTCCACGCCGACTTCAATCACCGTGGTGGCGACCAGCAGATGCAGCTCGCCCTGCTTGAACGCGCTCATTACCGCCTGCTTCTCGGCGGATTTCATACGCCCGTGCACCAGGCCGATATTCAGCTCCGGCAGCGCGAGCTTCAGCTCTTCCCAGGTGGCTTCCGCCGCCTGAGCTTCCAGCAGATCCGACTCTTCAATCAGCGTACAAACCCAGTAGGCCTGGCGACCTTCGTGAGTGCAGGCGTGACGTACGCGGTCAATAATATCGCTGCGTCGCGTATCCGGAATGGCCACCGTCGTAACCGGCGTTCGGCCCGGCGGCAGTTCATCGATGACCGAGGTGTCGAGGTCGGCATATGCGGTCATCGCCAGGGTGCGCGGAATCGGCGTGGCGGTCATAATCAGCTGGTGCGGGTGAAATCCCTGCTGTTGCCCTTTCTCCCACAGCGCCAGCCGCTGATGGACGCCAAAACGGTGCTGCTCGTCGATAATCACCAACGCGAGGCCGTTAAACTGGACCTGCTCCTGAAAGATGGCGTGGGTGCCGACAATCATCTGTACCTGTCCGCTGGCGATAGCCTCCTGCTGCGCCAGGCGCGCTTTGCCTTTTTGTTTGCCAGCCAGCCAGCCCACCTCAACGCCCAGCGGTTCGAACCAGCTGCGGAAGTTATTGGCGTGCTGTTCAGCCAGCAGCTCGGTCGGCGCCATCAGCGCTACCTGTTTGCCGTGGGCGATGGCGCGCAGGGCGGCAAGCGCGGCGACCAGGGTTTTACCGGAGCCCACGTCCCCCTGCACCAGACGCATCATCGGCACGTCCAGCGCCATATCGCGCTCGATTTCAGCCGTGACGCGCGCCTGCGCGCCGGTCGGCGTAAAGGGGAGGGAGGCCAGCAGCTTATCTTTTAGCGTGTCGTTAGCGCTGAGCGCGAGGGCGTGGTAGCGCTCAGCGCCTGCCCGCAGCGCCAGCATGCTGAGGTTATGCGCCAGCAGCTCTTCCAGGATTAAGCGCCGCTGAGCCGGATGTTTGCCGCTTTCCAGCTCGCTAAGCTGTAACGTGGGCGGCGGGCGATGCAGCGTGCGCAAGGCGTCCGGCAGGCTCATCATCCCCTGCGCCAGCTCAGGCGGCAGTAGCTCGGCGATCGCGCAGGTTTCAAGCAGCTCCAGCGCCTGGTCGGTGAGCTTACGCAGCGTAGCCTGCTTGATGCCTTCAGTGGTGGGATATACCGGGGTCAGCGTTTCCTGTAAATCAGGGGTACTCATGTCGCCCTGAACCCGATATTCCGGATGGATCATCTCCGCCCCGTGCTTACCGCGCTTCGCCTCACCGTAGGCCAGCACGCGGCGCCCGGTTGCCAGGCTATTTTTCATCGCCGCGCTGAAGTTAAAAAAGCGCATGGTGAGGATGCCGGAGCCGTCGCTTATCTGGCAGGTCATCATCCGGCGGCCGCCGAAAGTGATGTTGCAGTTGAGGACTTCGCCTTCAACGGTGGCGTAAACGCCGGGCAGCAGTTCGCCGATGTGATACAGATGGGTGCGGTCTTCGTAGCGTAGCGGCAGGTGCAGAAGCAGATCCTGTACCGTATGCAGGCCGATTTTTGCCAGCTTACTGCTCTGGGCCGCGCCAACGCCCGTCAGGGAATTGAGCGGCACCGCATCCAGCAGACGGCCCTGCATGATTACTTCGCCGCCTGCATGGTGGCCCACCACGCGGCATCGGCTTCGACTTCGCCCTGCTCGTTGACGTGGGGGTAGGGAAGTCCCTTGCGTTTGGCGACCTTCGCCAGCACCGGATAGCCGCCTTCAAACAGCAGACGCTGCTGGTCTTCTTCCGGCAGCATACTGTTCTCGCGCCGGTACATGCCGGCGTTCTGCCGCTGGCGCTGGGCTTCGTAGAGGATAAGCGCTGAGGCGACGGAAACGTTCAGCGACTGCACCATGCCAATCATCGGAATGATGATGTCCTGGTCCGCCAGGTCTAACGCTTCCTGCGTAATGCCGGTTTTCTCCTGCCCCATCAGGATACAGGTGGGACGGGTATAGTCGATTTCACGGAAATCGACGGCGTTATCAGAGAGATGGGTCGCCAGGATCTGCATGCCCTGGCCTTTTAAATGGGTGACGGCCTCGCCAATAGTACGGTGGGTTTTGACCTGCACCCAGCTATTGCTGCCGGCGGCCGCGGAGGCCATGGTACGCATACGGTTACCGGGCCAGATGGCGTGCACTTCATGCACGCCAACGGCGTCTGCGGTACGAATGACCGCAGAGACGTTATGAGGCTTATGGACCTGCTCCATGCAGACTGTCAGGTCAGGCTGGCGCCTGGCGAGCATCTCGCAGATACGCGCATAACGCTGTAAATTCATGATACTTCCATCCTTCGAATGACTCTTTAATCGCTGCGGATTACGCAGCCCATTCCTGGGCCTTGCCCCTTACCGGGCCGCTGTAAGCAGCGTTCAAATCTGCTCCCGGCAGATTTGTCATTCGCTTGCCGCCTTGACGCAATTCGAATGATTTTGTGGAAGAGCTAGTTTCGGTTACGGGTGACTTTTATTACATCCGGCATGACGCGAATTTTGCGCATGATATTCGCCAGATGCACGCGGTCGCGCGCGGTAAGGCGAATAAAGGCGCTGTAAACGCGGCCATCTTTCTCTTCCGTATTCAGGCTTTGAATATTGGAAGACGCGGTGTTGATCGCCGCGGTAAGATTCGCCAGGGCACCCTGATGGTTGAACATATCCACCTTGATTTCGGTGATAAATTCCTGCGCTGTCTCTTTGTCCCACTCGACCGCCATAAATTTCTCCGGCTCTTTCTGATAGCCGCGAATGTTACGACAGGACTCATGGTGAATAACCAGGCCTTTGCCCGGGCTGACGTGCGCGATAATCGGGTCACCGGGGATCGGGCGGCAGCATTTGGCGAAGGTGATCAGCACGCCATCCGCGCCTTTAATCGGCAGATGATTATGGCCGACAGGCGCTGGCTGTACAGGCACGGCGGTGGTTTCACCCTGCTGCAGGTTTTTTGCTACCACGACGCTCATGGCGTTGCCGAGGCCGATTTCGGCCAGCAGATCGTCAAGCGTGGTCAGCTTCATGCGCTCAAGTTCACGCTGAATGTTCTCTGGCGGGATCTCGGCCAGCTTGCGGCTACCGCCGAGGGCGTGATTGAGCAGGCGGCGCCCGAGGCTTACGGAGTCGTCGCGCTTAAGGTTTTTCAGCAGCTGGCGAATTTTGGCGCGCGCTTTCGAGCTGACGACAAAGTTCAGCCATGCGGCGTTCGGACGTGCGCCCGGCGCGGTGATGATTTCCACCGTCTGGCCGCTGGAGAGCGACTGCGACAGCGGATACGGCTGGCGGTCGACGCGGGCGCCGACGCAGGCATGGCCGATGTCGGTATGCACCGCGTAGGCGAAATCCACCGGCGTCGCGCCGGCGGGCAGTTCGACAATGCGCCCTTCCGGGGTGAAAACGTAAATTTCATCCGGGAACAGATCGGATTTTACGCTCTCAATAAATTCAAATGAACTACCGGCGCTCTGCTGGAGCTCCAGCAGGCTCTGCATCCAGCGCTGGGCGCGGATTTGCGCCGTGGTGCTGCTCTCGCCGCCGTGCTCTTTATAAGCCCAGTGCGCCGCCACCCCCATTTCCGCCATCTGGTCCATGTCTTCGGTACGAATTTGTACCTCAACCGGGACGCCGTGCGGGCCGATCATCGAGGTGTGCAAAGATTGATAGCCGTTCGCCTTTGGAATGGCAATATAGTCTTTGACGCGACCCGGACGCGGCTTGTAAAGGCTGTGCATCTGGCCAAGCACGCGGTAGCAGGTGTCGGAATCATGGACAATCACGCGGAAAGCGTAGATATCCATAATCGAGTGAAAGCGCTGCTCTTTGAGCACCATCTTGCAGTAGATGGAGTACAAATGCTTTTCGCGACCGCTAACGCGACAGGGAATTCCCGCTTCCTGCAGGCGCCCTTCGATTTCGGAGAGGATCTTTTGAATCATCTCCTTACGGTTGCCGCGCGCCGCTTTAACCACCTCTTTAATGACGCGGTAGCGGTTAGGATACAGCGCCTCAAAGCCCAGCTCTTCGAGCTCGGTTTTGATGTGATGGATACCTAAACGGTGCGCCAGAGGGCTGTAGATTTCCAGCGTTTCGCGGGCGATGCGGCGGCGCTTGTCCGGGCGCAATGAGCCCAGCGTGCGCATATTATGGGTGCGGTCAGCGAGCTTGATAAGGATGACGCGGATATCCTGCACCATCGCCATAATCATTTTGCGAAAGTTTTCAGCCTGGGCCTCTTTCTTGTCGCGAAACTTAAGCTTATCAAGTTTTGACACCCCCTCTACCAGTTCAGCAACGCTTTTACCGAAAAGCTGCTCCATGTCCTGGTAGGTGGCGGGGGTATCTTCTATCACGTCGTGCAGCAGAGCGGCCATCAGCGTTTCATGGTCGAGTTTCATCTCGGCCAGGATACAGGCTACCGCTACCGGGTGCGTGATATAGGGTTCACCGCTTGAACGTGTCTGGCCCTCGTGAGCGTCACGTGCAACGAGATAAGCCTGCCGAAGACGTTTAATTTGCTCTTCGGGCAGGTAGTTTTGAATCAGCTGATTCAGGCTTTCAAACAGATACAAGGGCGACCCGCAGTGTGATTAACGACGACCTTCAGCAATAGCGGTAACGGCTTGTAATTCAGCGGCTTCCTGCTCTTGCTGTTCCTGGCGCTCACGAACGTCGAGGATCTTGTTGTTGATCAGACCTTCTTCGATTTCGCGCAGTGCGATAACGGTAGTTTTATCGTTTTCTTCCGGTACCAGCGGATCCTTTCCGCCTACCTGCATCTGACGAGCGCGACGCGCGGCGACCAGTACCAGGTCAAAACGGTTACCAATTTTCTCTACAGCGTCCTGAACAGTTACGCGTGCCATACTTAAAATGCTCCACAGGTGAAGAAATGACTGGGCATGATACTGAATGTGGGTTCAGTCTGCCAACAGTTTGGTGATTAAAGCGCCATGTCGCTGCTTTTGGCGGCTCATGCGCAGACGTTCGGCGCGAATAATAATTTTCAGATCGCTCAGTGCGGTATCAAAATCATCATTCACAATCAGGTAATCATACTCCGCGTAATGGCTCATTTCTGCAACTGCCTGCGCCATACGTTTTGCGATAACCTCTTCGCTGTCCTGACCGCGGCCGCGCAGGCGACGATCAAGCTCATCTTTTGACGGCGGCAGGATAAAAATGCTGCGCGCGCCGGGCATTCTGTTGCGGATTTGCTGCGCGCCCTGCCAGTCGATATCAAGGAAGACGTCGACGCCGGTCGCCAGTACCTGCTCGATAGCTTCGCGCGAGGTGCCGTAATAGTTGCCAAAGACTTCTGCATGTTCAAGAAAAGCGTCTCTGCCAATCATCGTCCTGAATTCGTCGTGATTCACAAAGAAATAGTGTTCACCGTGCACTTCACCCGGGCGCGGAGCGCGCGTGGTATGCGAAACAGAAACCTGAGAGTCGTACAACGGTTGGGTTTTTAATAAAGCCTGAATCAGGCTGGATTTACCCGCGCCGCTAGGGGCGGAAACAATATAAAGCGTGCCTTGAGCCATGAGTGTCTTTTGTATGTGGTGGTCGAAATAGAGCTTACATACGAGCCTATTATACACGGCGGCACCGCGTGACGCAGTCCCTGTCACACTTTTTGCGTTCTTTCTTTCATTTTGCTTGCCGTTTCCCTGATTTCTCCGGGCGTTGCAGAAACAATGCAGAAAACCTGGATGCCTGCTCGCAGCGTTAAAAATCCCTCCTCGCGGACGAAAATACGCCTGCGGCACAATCGGCGACGAGAAAACAGGAGGGCATCGCGATGCAAAATGGAGTCTGGGCGCTGGTGCTGTGGATGCTGGTGGGATACGGGCAGGCAGCCTGCCCCGCGTGGCCGCAGGCCAGGGCCGATCGGGAGATTGAACGTCTCAGCCAGCAGATAACGGAATGGAAAAACGCCTACTGGCAGCAGGGGAGCAGTACGGTAAGTGATGAGGTCTATGACCAGCTTGCGGAGCGGCTGGCGTACTGGCGGCGCTGCTTCACCGGCGAGGCTCCCGCTCACGACGCGTCTCCTCCCCTAAAAGGGGAGGCCAGACATCCGGTGGCGCACACCGGCGTGCGTAAACTGGCAAATCAAGCCGACGTGGCGCGCTGGATGCGCGGTCAATCCGGCCTGTGGGTGCAGCCTAAAGTTGATGGCGTCGCGGTCACGCTCGTGTATCGGCAGGGGCGTCTGACCCAGGCGATAAGCCGGGGTAATGGCCTGGCCGGGGAAGACTGGACGGCCAGGGTCTTGCAGATCCCCTCCGTGCCTAAAGTCTCTGACGGCGTACTGGCGAATAGCGTTCTACAGGGTGAGCTGTTCCTGCTCCGCGAGGGGCACGTGCAAAAGCAGATGGGCGGCATGAACGCGCGGGCAAAAGTTGCCGGCATGATGATGCGCCAGCAGGCTGCGGCGGATCTTAATCAGCTGGGTCTCTTTATCTGGGCATGGCCCGATGGGCCGCAGGATATGAAAC
Organism: Klebsiella sp. CN_Kp106; assembly: GCF_040064575.1. Classification (NCBI taxonomy): domain Bacteria; kingdom Pseudomonadati; phylum Pseudomonadota; class Gammaproteobacteria; order Enterobacterales; family Enterobacteriaceae; genus Klebsiella; species Klebsiella sp. CN_Kp106. Next base: position 17,720 of record NZ_JBEAIG010000009.1, read on the forward strand.
AGCGGCTGGCGCTGCTGCGGCAGGGCGGCTTTCTTTACAGCGCGCTTTTTTCGCACCCTGTCGCGGATGCGCAGCAGGTTGAACAGTGGCGCCAGCGCTGGTTCACTTCACCGCTGCCTTTTGCCAGCGATGGCGTCGTAGTGCGGCGGGAAAAAGCATCTCCCGGGCGCTTCTGGGTTCCGGGTCAGGGCGATTGGGTTATCGCCTGGAAATACCCGCCCGCCTCACGCGTCATGGAGGTTCGCCGTATCAGCTTTAGCGTTGGGCGCAGCGGTAAAATAGCCGTGGTGGCGCATCTGGAGCCGCAGATGCTGGACGATAAGCGCGTGCAGCGGGTGAGCGTCGGTTCGGTATCCCGCTGGTACAATCTGGATATCGGTATTGGCGACCAGCTGCAAATCAGCCTTGCCGGACAGGGAATACCGCGCATCGATTCGGTCGTCTGGCGCACGGCTCAGCGTAATAAACCCCAGCCACCGGCGGCGCGTTTCAATGCCTTAACCTGCTATTTTGCCACGCCCGAGTGTGCGGAACAGTTTCTTTCGCGGCTGGTCTGGCTCTCATCCCGATCGGTTCTCGATATTGACGGCGTGGGAGAAGCGCTATGGCGGTCCCTGCATGACGCGCGCAGCATGGAGCATCTCTTTTCATGGCTGGCGTTTACGCCGGAGCGGCTGCAAGCCATACCGGGGGTCTCGACGCTGCGCGGGCAAAGGCTGTGGCACCAGTTCAATCTTGCGCGCGAACGGCCTTTTCTGCGCTGGATCCAGGCGATGGGAGTCCCCATACCGAAGACGGCGTTTGCCCGGCTGAAGGAGGATGACTGGCAACGGATGCAGGAGCGAAACGAAGAGCAGTGGCGGCACCTGCCGGGGATCGGGGCGGAAAGAGCGCGGCAGCTGGTGACGTTCTTACATCACCCGGATGTTGCCGCACTGGCGAAGTGGCTAAGCGGGCAACGCGTTCCGGGATTCTGAAAGCATTAATGTGCGCTATGGTTGTAGTTAAATACCGGCAGGCCCAGCTTCCAGCGCAGCGCCAGCATGCGGGCGGTAAAGCCGAACAGCAGGGTGGAGATCACCACCACATCGTGGTTGCTGACGTAATGCTGAAGCGCGATGTATAAAATCGCGGCGGCGAATGACACTCCGGCGTAAAGCTCTTTCTGGAACACCAGCGGGATACGCTTGCAGAACATATCGCGCAGCACGCCGCCAAAAACGCCGGTGATGACGGCGGCAATGGAGGCGATGACCGGGCCCTGGCCCATATCCAGCGCGATCTGGGCGCCAATAATAGAGAACACGATCAGGCCGAGCGCATCAAGCACCAGAAACAGGCGGCGCAGATGCGGCATCACCGGCGCGGCAATCGTGGTCAGGACCGCAGCAATGGCGACAATAATGACGTACTCGGGGTGCTGCACCCAGCCCAGAGGATAGTGGCCGAGCAGAATATCGCGCACTGAACCGCCTCCGAGGGCCGTCGCGGTGGCAATGATAATGACGCCAAACGTATCCATACGGCGGCGCCCGGCAGCCAGCGCGCCGGTCATGGCTTCCGCCGTAATCCCAATCAGATAAAGAATATGAAGCAGCATAAATCCCCCACGGTGATGGCGGAAGGTTAACGATTTGTGCGCAAGATCACGATTGAGATTTTCTAAAGTGAATGAATTTAACCTGATTAAACTAATGCACGATAGGTTTAAATCGGCTGAATTTAACGGTTCCTTTGTCATTTATTCATTTTTAGTGATTATAAAAAGTAATGTGAAAGCCGTCGATGCGTATCGATATTGAAAACGCGATGAATACCTGTTGTTTAACTCTCGACCTTTATCCTTTTATTTTCCTCCTTCAGGGCCTGAGAAAATGACTGCAGCAGCTGGCAATAAAAACTATCTCACCCGCCTGATTGCCGTTGTGCTGACGGGGCTGCTTGCCGGCATCTCAGGCATGGTTCTGGCGCTGATTTTACACGCGATTCAGCACCTGGCCTTTGGCTACAGCCCCGGGCAGATCGTGAGCGCGGAGTCATTTCTACAGGGCGTCACGGATTCATCCTGGCCTCGTCGCCTCTCGGCAATCGTCGCGGGGGGAGCCATCGCAGGATTCGGCTGGTGGCTCCTTGGGCGCTATGGGCAGAAGCGAGTCTCAATAGCGTCAGCGGTGGCAAATCCTTCGGTGGCAATGCCTGCGGGTACTACAACGATTCATGCCCTGTTGCAGATCGTCACCGTGGCGCTGGGCTCTCCGCTTGGCCGCGAAGTCGCTCCGCGGGAAATGGGCGCGCTGGGGGCAGGGATGGTGGCGCGTAAGCTGGGACTGCTGGCGGATGAAACCCGAACGCTGGTTGCCTGCGGCGCCGGTGCGGGCCTGGCGGCGGTGTATAACGTTCCGCTGGCCGGTGCGTTATTCAGCCTTGAGGTAATGCTGCTGTCGTTTAGCTGGGAAAAAACGCTGGCGGCGATTATCACCTCGGCGATTGCCGCGTGGACGGCAACGCTCGGGTTAGGCGAGGAATCGCAATACCATTTTACTTCCGACATCCTGCCGCATTCATTTCTCTGGTGGGCGATTATCGCCGGCCCCATTCTTGGCGCCGGGGCCTGGCTCTTTCGCAAAGCGACCAGCACGGCCCGCTCGCGCGTTCGAAGCAACTGGCAGATGCCGGTTTTCTGTCTGCTGGCGTTTTCCCTGCTTGCCGTCCTCAGCCTCTATTTCCCCCAGCTTCCGGGAAACGGTAAAGGGCCTATGCAGCTGGCTCTCAGCGATGAACTGGGTTTCCCCAGGGCGGCGATGCTGATGGCGCTGAAAATGGTGGTGATTCTGGCGGTGCTGCGCGGCGGCGCGGAGGGCGGCCTGCTGACGCCGGGGCTGGCGGTCGGCGGCCTGACCAGCCTGCTGCTGTGTATGCTCTGGCAACAGCTGCTTCCCGGCGGAGATTACGGCAGTTTTGCTCTCGTCGGCGCGGCGGCGTTTCTCGCCGCATCCATGCAGATGCCGCTAACGGCGGTCGCGCTGGTGATGGAGTTCACCCACATGGATCACAGCTATCTGGCCCCCACGCTGCTGTGCGCCGCAGGGGCATTTTTAACCTGCCGGATATTGGATAAGAACTACGCCTTCTGAAACGCAGCGAAAATAAAAGGCCATGATTTACCATGGCCTTTTGTCCGTGCGTGGGTTGGCGAGCGAAAAACCGTTACTCGATGTTCTGAATCTGCTCGCGCATTTGTTCGATCAGCACCTTCAGCTCAATGGCGGAGTTCGTCACTTCGGCATTGATTGATTTAGACGCCAGGGTGTTCGACTCGCGGTTGAACTCCTGCATCATAAAGTCGAGGCGGCGACCGACCGCTTCTTTCTTCTTCAGGATATTCCACGTCTCTTTCACGTGCGCTTCCAGACGATCCAGCTCTTCGGCGACGTCTATACGCTGCGCCATCAGCACCAGCTCCTGCTCGAGGCGGTTGTTTTCCAGTTGCACTTCCGCATCTTCCAGCTTGGCAACCAGACGCTCGCGCTGCCACTGCAAAATTTCCGGCATATGGGCACGTACTTTAGCCACCTCGGCCGTTACGCCGTCGAGACGCTGTTCGATCAGCGCTTTCAGCGCCTGGCCTTCGGTTTCGCGGGCGACGATAAAGTCATCCAGCGCACCGTTTAACGCGCCCAGAATTTCGGCGGCAATGGCGTCCAGATCCTGTTCATGGGCCGACATCACGCCAGGCCAGCGCAGAATATCTACCGGATTGATTTCGCCTTCGTCGCTCTGCATTTTGACCCAGTTGGCGGCGTTAACCAGCTGCTTTGCCAGTTTTTCGTTAAGGATCAGCTCACCCTGCGCGCTCGGGTCCTGCTCAAAACGCAGGGTACATTCGACTTTACCGCGGGTCAGACGGGAGCGAATACGTTCACGCACCACGGGCTCCAGGCTACGGAACTGCTCCGGCAGGCGGAAGTAGGTTTCCAGATATCGTTGGTTTACCGAGCGCAGTTCCCACGCGGCGCTACCCCATTCACCCTTGATTTCACGCCGGGCGTAGGCGGTCATACTGCGGATCATAGACGTTCCTGTTTTTAAAGGAGAGTGGGGTGGATTATAGCTTTCGAGGCCTTATCAGGATAGGAATAAGCGCGCATTATCCGTATAATGCGCAGCCACATTCGTTTCAAGCCGGAGAACATCATGCGTCCAGCAGGCCGTAGCGCTAATCAAGTGCGCCCAGTAACCCTGACCCGTAACTACACAAAACACGCAGAAGGCTCCGTGCTGGTCGAATTTGGTGACACGAAAGTATTGTGCACCGCTTCTATTGATGAAGGCGTGCCGCGCTTTCTGAAAGGCCAGGGCCAGGGGTGGATCACCGCCGAATACGGCATGCTGCCGCGTTCTACCCACACGCGTAACGCGCGTGAAGCCGCAAAAGGTAAGCAGGGCGGACGCACCATGGAAATCCAGCGCCTGATCGCGCGTGCGCTGCGCGCGGCGGTTGACCTGAAAGCGCTGGGTGAGTTCACCATCACTCTGGACTGCGATGTGCTGCAGGCAGACGGCGGCACCCGTACCGCGTCTATCACCGGAGCCTGCGTGGCGCTGGCCGATGCGCTGAATAAGCTGGTCGCGGCCGGTAAGCTGAAAACCAACCCGATGAAAGGAATGGTGGCGGCGGTCTCCGTAGGCATCGTGAATGGCGAAGCGATTTGCGATCTGGAATACGTTGAAGATTCCGCGGCGGAAACCGATATGAACGTGGTGATGACTGAAGATGGCCGCATCATTGAGGTGCAGGGTACTGCGGAAGGCGAGCCGTTCACCCATGAAGAACTCCTCACCCTGCTGGCATTGGCCCGGGGGGGTATCGAATCCATTGTCACGACGCAGAAAGCGGCGTTGCAAAACTAGTTTTTAAGGCGACTGAGAAGTCGCCTTTTTTTGTCCGTAGAAAAGTAAGATGAGGAGCGAATCCATGAAACCGTATCAGCGCCAGTTTATTGAGTTTGCGCTTAACAAGCAGGTACTTAAGTTTGGCGAGTTTACGCTGAAATCCGGGCGCAAGAGCCCCTATTTCTTCAACGCCGGCCTGTTTAATACCGGGCGCGATCTGGCTCTGTTAGGCCGTTTTTACGCCGAAGCGCTGGTGGATTCCGGGATTAATTTTGACCTGCTGTTCGGCCCGGCCTATAAAGGCATCCCTATCGCCACGACCACGGCGGTCGCGCTGGCGGAACATCATGACCGCGATCTGCCTTACTGCTTTAACCGCAAAGAGGCGAAGACTCACGGCGAGGGCGGAAATCTGGTGGGGAGCGCGCTGCAGGGCCGCGTTATGCTGGTGGATGATGTTATTACCGCAGGCACCGCGATTCGGGAATCGATGGAAATTATTCAGGCCAACGGCGCTGAGCTGGCCGGCGTACTGATCTCTCTGGATCGTCAGGAACGCGGACGCGGCGAAATCTCCGCGATTCAGGAAGTTGAGCGCGACTACGGCTGTAAAGTAATTTCCATCGTGACGCTGAAAGACCTGATTAGCTATCTGGAAGAGAAGCCGGAAATGTCTGAACACCTGACTGCCGTTCGCGCCTATCGCGAAGCGTACGGCGTATAAACATCTGCCCGGCAGGCAACGGTCTGTCGGGTCGATTGCTGGCAAAACGGCCAGCCGCGGCGAGAAGAGCGCCTGGGTATCAATGCGGATAATGCCGGGCATTCCTGCGGGAAGAGATGCAGCCCTTCGGGCTGCACAGAGACCGGCGAGAATTATTTCAGCTGGGCGGCGACCAGCGGCCAGCGGGCGTCAAAATCGTCCGTCGGGCGATATTTAAACTCGCTGCGCACAAAGCGCGATAGCATCCCTTCGCAGAATGCCAATAGCTGGCTGGCCAGCAGGGCTTCATCGACGGTATAGCCTTCGCCTTCGCGCATTTTCTTTTCACGCAACACCTGACGCAGCTGAACTTCAATGCGCTCGAACAGCTGATTGATGCGGTCCTGAAGACGGTCCTGTTCAAACATCAGCGCATGGCCGGTCAGAATTCTTGTCAGCCCAGGATTACGCTCGCCAAACCCAAGAATCAACAGCACAATCAGACGCAGGCGCGCTGAGGTGTCTTTTTCATCTTTTAAAATCAAATTGATGCGCGTAATCAGGCTGTCTTCAATAAATTCAATCAGGCTGTCAAACATGCGGGTCTTGCTCGGGAAGTGCCGATACAGAGCCGCTTCGGATACGCCAACGGACGCCGCCAGTTTCGCTGTGGTAATGCGCTGACTTCCATCGCTGGATTCAAGCATTAGCGCCAGAGATTGAAGTATTTCTTCGCGACGATTCCTTTTCGCAGTTTGTTTTTCTGCCATGTTTTAAAATACCCCTGAAAAAAAGCACTTGTCAGGCAGGCACCCACAAAGCGACCGCAAGCTGTTGCCTGCGGTGATGTTATTGCATTAGTGCGCTTTGCGATGCTGGTTCCACTTCATCCTTCAGGCAGCCCTTTTGCCGGCAGCGCCCCGAAAGAGTTTTGTCTATCGCCGGGCTTATTGACGCCCTGAGTGACCGAAGCCGCCTTCGCCGCGATCGGTGGCGTCAAAATCTTCCACCAGGTTAAATTCTGCCTGCACAACGGGCACAAACACCATTTGCGCGATACGCTCGCCGGGTTCGATGCTGAAGCTCTGCTGGCTGCGGTTCCAGACGGAAACCATCAGCTGGCCCTGATAGTCAGAATCAATCAGACCGACCAGGTTACCCAGTACGACGCCGTGCTTATGGCCCAGTCCGGAGCGCGGGAGAATCACCGCCGCCAGAGAGGGATCGGCAATATGAATCGCCAGACCGGTTGGCACGAGGGTCGTTGCGCCAGGAGCCAGCTCTACGGCGTCATCGAGACAGGCTCGCAGGTCAAGTCCGGCGGAGCCGGAGGTGGCATAGGTCGGCAGCGGAAATTGCTGACCAACACGCGGGTCCAGAATCTTAACGTCGATTTTTTTCATCATAACGGGTAACGATCTCGTCGAGTAATAATTGGCCCAGGAGTTCCTTGCGCTCAAGTGGTAAGCGCTTATCTCCCTCCTGCCAGAAAAGGTGTAATGCATTGCTGTCGCTGTTAAATCCCTGATTTGGCTGAGAAACATCATTGGCGCAAATCAGATCAAGATTTTTGCGGGCTCGCTTTTGCCGTGCGTATTCTTCCACATTATTTGTTTCGGCGGCAAACCCAACGACGTAAGGGCGGTTGGCCTTAAGCGCGGCGACCCCTGCGACGATATCCGGATTTTTAACCATTTTCAGGGTTAATTCATCACCTTGTTTTTTGATTTTTTCTTCGGCGATGGCGACCGCACGGTAGTCAGCGACCGCCGCACAGCCAATAAAAATATGCTGCTGAGGCGCGCTGTTTTGCACCGCGGCTTCCATTTCCAGCGCGGTGGTGACATCAATTCTGTGTACAAACGGCGGCGTAGGCAGCGAAACCGGGCCGCTCACCAGCGTGACGTTAGCCCCGCGGCGCGCGGCGGCGGCGGCAATCGCGAAGCCCATCTTACCAGAACTGTGATTGGTGATATAACGCACCGGATCCAGCGGCTCGCGGGTGGGGCCCGCGGTAATCATGATGTTCAGATGTTGCAAATCTTTGACAGGCGAGAAATGCTGCGCGGCCATATCCACAATGGTCAGCGGGTCCAGCATCCGCCCCGGGCCAACATCGCCGCAGGCCTGGCTGCCGCTGTCCGGGCCCCAGACCAGCAGACCGCGGGCGGCAATGACGTCCAGATTATGCTGAGTGGCGGCGGCGCGATACATCTGCTGATTCATGGCGGGCACGACGGCGACCGGCGAGGGCGTAGCGAGACAAATCGTCGAAACGAGATCGTTGGCCATCCCTGCCGCGACGCGAGCGATTAGGTCGGCGGTGGCGGGGGCAAGAATGACCAGGTCGGCCCATTTCCCCAGCTCAATATGGCCCATCGCCGCTTCGGCGGCCGGGTCGAGCAGGCTGTCGGAAACCGGATAACCGGATACCGCCTGTAGACTTAATGGCGTAATGAAGGCTTTTGCGGCTTCCGTCATGGCGACGCGGACATCCGCGCCGCGGTCACGCAGGCGGCGCACCAGTTCCGGCGTTTTATAGGCAGCAATGCCGCCGCTCACGCCAAGAACGATCTTTTTACCAGCCAGACTCATCATGATTTTTTCCTGTTGCGGTACACCAGAATTCGCGCATCTTATCACAATCCTGACGGCATCGTGTGCCTCGCGCAGATACACTTTGCGAGGCGCTACGCAGGGATAAAACTTGCATCTCGGCGGCGCAAAAAGGCTGTGCCAGGATAGCGCGCAGTGGGAAGGAGATGCCGCGATGGAAATACAAGAATCCCTCATGCCGAGGGAAAAGATGCAGCGCTACGGTATCGAAGTTTTGTCGGATATTGAGCTGTTGGCGCTATTTTTACGTACCGGTACCCGCACGCAGGACGTGATGACATTTTCGCGGGAGCTGCTACAGCGTTTTGGCTCGCTGTACGGCCTGCTATCGGCGGAGGAGTCGCAGTTTGCTGAGGTGGAAGGCATTGGTCTGGCGAAATATGCGCAGCTAAAAGGGATTGCTGAACTGGCGCGACGCTATTTTAGCCTGCGAATGACGGAAGAACCCTCGCTGGTTACCCCGTCGATGACGCGGGAATTTCTGCAAAGCCAGCTGGCCGACGAAGAGCGTGAGATCTTCATGGTGATCTTTTTAGATAATCAGAACCGGGTATTGAAACATAGCCGCCTTTTTTCTGGTACTCTTAGCCACGTTGAGGTGCATCCGCGAGAAATCGTACGCGAAGCCATCAAAGTGAACGCCGCCGCGGTGATCCTGGCACATAATCATCCATCCGGTAGTCCTGAGCCGAGCAAGGCCGACAGGTTGATTACCGAAAGAGTGATAAAATGTTGTCGATTCATGGATATACGTGTGCTGGATCACCTTGTTATTGGCCGCGGAGCGTACGTATCTTTTGCTGAACGCGGCTGGATTTAGCCCCGATCGCGCGATCCATCGGGATCTTTGTCTGTTCGGGACTTGAGCACATCGCCGAGTCAGCGTATACTACGCCACCTTTGAGAATCTCGGGTTTGGCATTTGGGCCTGGCAATCGAGAGTTCGCTTAGAACTGCGATGACCGGGCTGTAAAGCCTGACGAGGCGCCAATACCCCATACGAAGCTCGAGCTAATTTGATTTTTGGAGAATAGACATGTCCCGAGTCTGCCAAGTTACTGGCAAGCGTCCGGTGACCGGTAACAACCGTTCCCACGCACTGAACGCGACTAAACGCCGTTTCCTGCCGAACCTGCACTCTCACCGTTTCTGGGTTGAGAGCGAGAAGCGTTTTGTCACCCTGCGCGTATCTGCTAAAGGTATGCGTGTTATTGATAAGAAAGGCATCGATACAGTTCTGTCCGAACTGCGTGCCCGTGGCGAAAAGTACTAAGTACTTAGAGGAAATAAGTCATGGCTAAAGGTATTCGTGAGAAAATCAAGCTGGTTTCTTCTGCTGGTACTGGTCACTTCTATACCACCACGAAGAACAAACGTACTAAGCCGGAAAAACTGGAACTGAAAAAGTTCGATCCAGTTGTCCGTCAGCACGTTTTATACAAAGAAGCTAAAATCAAATAATTTTAGATTCCTTGTAAAGAAAAACCCCGCCTCGGCGGGGTTTTTTGTTATCAAGACTACGCTACCGTCTACACCGTTGGCGCTGGCGAACGTTTACCCCCTGCGCCAGGCGGAAGAGCATGCTGAACAATAATTGCCCTGAACCTCGTCGCTGAACGCGGTAAGATAGTGCATCCTGCCGTTTTTGTTCGAGAAAAGAATGCCTGAATTACCTGAAGTAGAAACCAGCCGCCGCGGCATTGAGCCGCACCTGGTGGGAGCCACCATCCTGCACGCCGTTGTGCGCAACGGGCGCCTGCGCTGGCCCGTTTCTGAAGAGATCTATCGTCTGAGCGACGTTCCGGTGCTCAGCGTACGCCGCCGCGCTAAATATCTGCTGCTGGAACTGCCCGACGGCTGGATTATCGTCCACCTTGGGATGTCGGGAAGCCTGCGTATCCTGAGCGAAGAGCTGCCCGCGGAAAAACACGATCACGTGGACCTGGTGATGAGTAACGGCAAGGTGCTGCGCTATACCGACCCGCGTCGTTTTGGCGCCTGGCTGTGGACCAAAGCGCTGGAAGGGCATCCGGTGCTGGCGCATCTGGGGCCGGAGCCGCTGAGCGATGAGTTCAACGCCGATTATCTGCAGGCGAAGTGCGCGAAGAAGAAAACCGCGATTAAGCCCTGGCTAATGGATAATAAGCTGGTGGTTGGCGTGGGCAATATCTACGCCAGCGAATCGCTCTTTTCGGCGGGTATTCACCCCGACAGGCTGGCCTCTTCGCTGTCGCGCGAGGAGTGCGAGCAGCTGGTGAAAGTGATTAAGCTGGTCCTGCTGCGCTCCATCGAACAGGGCGGGACGACGCTGAAAGATTTCCTGCAAAGCGACGGTAAACCGGGCTACTTTGCCCAGGAGCTGCAGGTGTATGGCCGCAAGGGCGAGCCGTGCCGCATTTGCGGGACGCCGGTTATCGGCAGTAAACACGCCCAACGGGCGACGTTTTATTGTCGCCAGTGTCAGAAGTAAAGTGCGGGGGTTGCCGTGAACCCGGCTTGCGCTGCGCTTAGCCGGGCTACAGGGCTGCGCTTGGTCCGGTAGCCCGGACAGATGCGCAGCATCGCCTGCGGGAAGAGCCCCGATGGCGCAGGATTACAGCTTCTTCAGCAGCGCCTGGTGAACGTTTGCCGGCAGAAAGTGAGAGACGTCGCCCTGGTGGCGCGCCACTTCTTTCACCAGCGAAGAGGAGATAAACGACCACTCTTTGCACGGCATCAGAAACACGCTCTCCAGCGTCGGCATCAAATGACGGTTCATATGCGCCAGCTGCATCTCATATTCAAAATCTGCCACCGCCCGAAGGCCGCGAATTAAAATATTCGCCTGCTGCGCGCGGGCAAAATTGGCCATTAAATCGCTGAAGCCAATAACCTCAACGTTGACCAGATGCGCCGTTGCCTGGGTGGCCAGCGCGATGCGCTCGTCGAGAGTGAACATCGGCTTTTTGCTCGGGCTGGCGGCGATAGCCAGCAACACCTTATCGAACATGCTGGCCGCGCGGGTGACGATATCGATATGGCCGTTGGTGATAGGGTCGAAGGTTCCCGGATAGATCGCTTTTGTGCTCATAATGACACTTTCTCCGAGTAGCCGCGGCTCAGGGCCCACAGCTCGGTGTATTTATTAAACGTGTATTGCGCGTTGACCACCGCCAGCAGCCAACCTTGTTTCCCATCCAGAATGCCCCCGCGCAGCAGCAGCGTTTTCACAAAGGCGCCCAGCGTATGGCCGAAGATAGCGGCCAGCGAGGTCTTTTTGCCTCTCTGATGGCGCTCCTGCGCCCAGGCGGCGGCGTAGGCCAGCTGCTTTTGCTGAAAGCCGGAGAAATCACGGCAGGTCAGATGCAGCAGGTCGCCCGCGAGTTCGATAACCCGCGCGCCCTGGGCGTCGAGAGATTCGTGGACCAGATTATCGTTATAGCGGTAACGGTCGCGTTCGTACAGGCGCATCACGCGGTCGGGGTACCAGCCGCTGTGGCGCATAAAGCGGCCAAGGAAATAGTTGCGCCGGGCGATGCTGTATATCGCGCCGGTTTGCGGCGCGGCCAGCACGCTGCGGATAGACTGCGCAAGCTCCGGAGTGACGCGCTCGTCGGTATCGATCATCAGCACGTAGTCGCCGGTGGCGTAGGCCTGGGCGCGCTGGCGCTGAATACCGTAGCCCTGCCAGTCGCGATCGACATGCACCTGAACGCCCTGGCTGCGGGCGAGTTCGACGGTGTTGTCGCTGCTGCCGGAATCCAGCAGCACTATCTCATCGGCCCAGCTTACCGACGCCAGACAATCAGGCAGCAGATCCGCCGCGTTTTTGGCGATCATCACGACCGAGAGTCGAGGCGACATTAGTGGCTCCGCTGCGGCAGATAGGGTTGCAATAACTGTAGCAGACGGGAAAGCGCGCCCTGGTTTTGGTGCAGAACTTCCACCGCATGGCGACCGTACCACAGACGGTAATCTTCATCGGTCAGCAGGTTAGACACCTGCGTTACCAGCGAGTCGGCGTCGGTGACGGTAATCAGTCCATCGTCCTGCTGCAGCTTGGCGCAGATATCTTTGAAGTTGAACGTGTGCGGACCCATCAGTACCGGTATCGCATGGGCGGCGGGCTCCAGCGGGTTATGGCCGCCGCGCTCCACCAGGCTACCGCCGACAAACGCGAGGTCGGCAATACCGTACAGCAGCATCAGCTCGCCCATGGTATCGCCAATCACCACCTGGGTACTGTTCGACGGGATTTCGCCGGTGCTGCGCAAGGTGTAGCTCATTCCCGCTTTCTGCACCATCTCGCGGGCGTCGCCGAAGCGCTCCGGATGGCGAGGGACAAGGATCAGCAGCAGGTTGGGGAAACGCTCCAGCAGCTGCTTATGCGCCTGAAGAATAATTTGTTCTTCGCCGTCGTGGGTGCTGGTGGCAATCCATACCTGGCGGTGCGGAGCCCACTGGCGGCGCAGGGTGATGGCGCGAGCCGCCAGCTCCGGCGTGACCGAAATATCAAACTTCAGGCTGCCGGTGACCGCCAGCTGATTGCGTTTCAGGCCAAGAGCGATAAAGCGGCTGGCGTCTTCTTCATTCTGCGCGGCGATAAGGGTAATGCGGCTCAGCAGCCGACGCATAAATTTCCCCAGTTTGGCATAGCCTTTCGCCGAGCGTTCGGAGAGGCGGGCGTTGGCGATTACCAGCGGGATTTTACGCTTGTGCAGCGTGGCGACCATGTTCGGCCAGAGTTCGGTTTCCATGACGATAACCAGCTTCGGCTGAACGGTATTGAAGAAACGGTTCATCGCGCCGGGCAGATCGTAAGGCAGATAGACGTGATGCACGTCTTTGCCGAAAGCGGACATGGCGCGTTCAGAGCCGGTTGGCGTCATGGTGGTGACGGTGATCGGCAGATAGGGGTAACGGTGGCGTAGCGCGCGCACCAGCGGAATCGCCGCCAGCGTTTCACCTACGGAAACGGAATGCAGCAGGATGCCACCCGGTTCTACCTTGTTCTGGCAGAAGCCATAACGTTCCTTCCAGCGTTTACGATAGGCAGGGGCCTTACGGCTGCGTAACAGCAGTCGCAGCCACACCAGCGGCTGAATGAGGTAAAGTAGGGCGGTATAAAGCAATTCCAAGCGATTTATCCGTATTTATGTTTTTGCGGGCAAATTCTAAGCATTTAACCCGCGTAAAGCTATCTCTTTGGCGGAAACTAAGGGATTCAGTATTAAGCCGCGTCGCGATAGCGCTTGATGCGCAGATAGCGGCGTCCAAGACGCCAGCGCAGACGGAACGTACGGGCGTTTTTCCAGATCAGGCGCCAGATACCGCGGTCAAAGAACTCTTTAATGATAATATGCTTTTTTGACTCATCTTTCATGCTATCGAAGGTATGAATAATTCCCAGCCCCTCTTTGGCGATCTGCCAGCGGCAGGCGGAAATATCGCGAACCTTGTCCGGATAGCGCTGGTTGATGGCGTCCAGCATCTCAAGAATCTTCATATAGTGGCGCGCTGAACGCATCAGCGTGTCGTCGTTGTCCGGCTTATGCGACACCGATTCCGAGTGAATATAGTAATCGTAGAACTGCTCGCTGGTGTACTGCACGCGTTCTGCCGCCAGCAGCACTTCGGTGGTCCAGGGAATATCCTGATGGCGCAGGCCAGGCTCAAAGTGGAAGCGGTGGCTGGCGATAAACTCCCGGCGGTAGATATTCAGCCAGGTGACATGCAGGAACTTACGAGAATCCAGCGCCTGCTTTAACCAGACGTGGCCGGGCAAAACGCCGGTCGACTGTAGCCGGTCCAGCGGGAAAATAGGATGGATATCTTTTTTCGTCTCGTAGACGTAGCGGCCGTTGCAGGTGGCGACGTCTAGATTGCCCTTTTCCGCCATCTCCAGAAGCGTACGGTACATGCCCGGGTAAAGCTTATCGTCGATATCCGGGAAGGTCAGGTACTTACCCGTCGCCGCGGCGAGGCCGGTATTGCGCGCCACCGACACGCCCTGGTTTTCCTGCTCCAGCACGAGCACGTTTTGCAGGCGCTCTTTCCACTGGTCGATAACCGCAAGGCTGCCGTCCGTCGACCCGTCGTTCACCAGGATCAGTTCATAGCTTTCCAGCTGCTGTTGCTCAAGGCACTCAAAGAATTGCGCAAGGAATTTTTCGCCGTTATAGACGGCGGCTACGATGCTTAGTAAAGGCGTTTGACTCATAACTCATTCGATCCTGGTTGAATAACGGCGTCAGGCGCTGCGCAGCTGACGATACTGCTGACAAATCGATGCCACGCTGAACTTCTCCAGCGCCGCTGCGTCGATGGCCGGCGGGCTATGGTAAATGCTTTGCATCGTCTGAGCCAGCGCCGGGCTGTTGAGATCCGCCAGGCCACGCGACAGCTCGCCGGTGAGGATCTCGGTCACGCCGCCCGGGCAGCGGGTGCTGGCGACCGGCGTATCCAGCAGCAGCGCCTCAACCACCACGTTGCCAAAGCCTTCGCTATCGGAGCTGAGGACCAGCATCCGCGCGCCTTTAATCCACGGCAGCGGGTTTTTCTGGAAGCCCTTAAACAGGACGCGATCGGCAACCTGTAGCTGCTGCGCCAGCTGGCGCAGGCGCTGTTCTTGTTCCGGTTTTCCCTGCCCCAGCAGCACCAGCGGCGCATCGATACCGCTTTGCGCATAGGCCTCAATCAGGCGGTCGTGGCGTTTACCGGGATGAAAGCGGCCCACGTGGATAATATAGTCGCCGTCGGGGCGCTGGCTGGGTTCTTCAGCCGCGGCGCGCAGAGCGGGGATATCAAACGGGTTATAGATGGTTTTCAGCTGGGCCGGGCGAATGGCGAACTGCTCGACCAGGTCTTGACCTACCGCATCGGAGACGGCGACGACGTTGCGTCCCCGGTAAACGCGCCCGATTTTCTGCTGTTTCAGCCAGCGGTCAAAACCGCTGCGGTGTCCGAGATAGGACGCGGAGAACACGCCGTGCAGGCAAAACCAGACGTTGCGCCCGTTCAGCAGGCGGCTGCGGGAGACAATGCGGTCGGTTTTATGCAGATTCGAGAGCACCAGATCGAAACGGCCCTGCTGTTCTGCTTTCTCGATTGCCGCATCAAGCTGGCGCGCGCGCCGGGACAGCTCCGTCAGCTTGCGCCACGGCTTGCGGCAGCGATCGGCGATGACCTGATAATCCAGCCCTTCCGGCAGCGGATAATCGCAGACGTCGCGCAGGGAAAAAAGTGATACCTGTTCACCCTGGCTAAGAAAATGCGCTGCCAGCGTCAGCACGACTTTTTCCGCGCCGCCGCCGGGCAGGCCGTCGATAACAAACAGTATGCGCATCGTTATTTCACCAAATCCTGATAGAGGGAGAGCAGCTGCGCCGAGAGACGTTCGCTGGTGCAGGTCATGATGCGCTCGCGGGCGCGTTCGCCTTGCGCAGAGCCTAACGCCCGGGCGGGCAGGGCGCTAACCGACTCCTGCAGGGCCGGGATATCCAGCGCATCGCAAACGTAGCCATTGCTGCCCTGAACAATAAACTCCGCGCCGCCGCAGCCGGTAGTCGTAATCACCGGCAGGCCGCAGGCCATCGCTTCGAGAATGACGTTGGGAAACGGATCGTACAGCGTCGGCAGCAGCAGGCCGTCGGCCATCTGATAGAACGGCAGGGTTTCCGACTGCATGCCGAAGAAACGCACCCGCTCCTCGCAGTTCAGCGTTTTCGCCAGCTGCTGATAGCGGCCCTGCTCTTTATCTTTGCCCACCACCAGCAGGTAGCGGTTGGTCGGGGCGATGGCGCGGATCGCCGCATCCAGCCCCTTGCGCTCAAAGCCGGAGCCGACGTAGATCAGGCAGGTCGCCTGGATCGGCAGATTCCATTTGGCGCGCAGCGCGACAAAGGCTTCTTCCGTCGGCGGCAGAAAACGCTGGTTATCGATAGCGTTATAGATAACGTGGATTTTTTCCGCCGGCAGGCCGAAGTCTTCAATAATCTCGCGTTTAATCATCTCCGCGTTGCAGATAACGCCGCGCAGGTGCGCGTCCTGGTACATGTCGCGCTCGGCCTGCATCACATAGCGATGGTAGCGGTCGGCAAACAGCAGGCGGCTTTTCCAGCCGGGCAAAATGCGCGAGCGCTGCTGCAGCCAGCGGCGGTGCACGCCGTCTCCGGCGCGGTACAGGTCGCAGCCGGGGATACGCTCGTGGCTTTGCACCAGATCGAAGGCTTCGCGCTGCCACAGCTGGCGGGCGGCGTCGGCAAATCCTCGCTCGCGGCTGATCCGCCCCCATTTGCGCGGATTGCAGATGTGGATGTTCCACTCGGGCTTCACCGGCCCCTGCCATTCGCGGGTGATGACGTTCAGTTCAAGATCGCTGTCGTCGAGGGCTTCCAGCGCGCGGGAGACAAAGCGCTCCGCGCCGCCGTCCGGGCGATACTTCTGGCGTACCAGAGCCAGCCTGAATTTACTCATGCCAGTACCTTTTTCGCCGCCGCGATAACCGCGTCGGTGGGGATTAAATCGAGAAAGCGTTCGTTGGTGTTGGTATCAATGTCGTCAGGATCGGGAATCGCTCCGAAATCACCCGCCCAAATCACCTCGCCCTGCGCCTGCCATGGACGCCAGAAGGTGAGCTTGGAGGGGCCGAATAGCGCCACCAGCGGCGTACCGAGCGCGGCGGCCATATGCATCGGCACGGAGTCGACGCCGATAAACAGGCGGGCATGGTCGATGACGGACGCCAGCTGGCGCAGGGTGAGCAGCCCGGCGAGGGAGTGCAGGCGAGCATTGGGGCAGCCCGCCATAATGGTGTCGATCATCTGCTTCTCTCTGGCGTCAGGGCCGGAGGTCAGCACGACCGGGTAGCCTGCTTCAGAAAGCGCGTTTATCAGGGCGCTCATCCGCCCTTCGCGCCAGCACTTAAAGAACCAGCGGGAGGTTGGCTGAATGACGATATAGTTATCCTGAAATCCTGCCGGCAGCAGCGCGCGGCTGGCGCGCCAGTCCTGCTCGCTGTAGCCCATCGTCGCCGGCGCGTCAGCAATATCCAGCCCAAGCGGCGCCAGAATCGACAGATTCTGCTGCACGGTATGCAGCTGGTTATGCCGCTCGGTTGAGGCGAGGGCGGTATGGCAAAAACGCCAGGCCGGGTGGCGACGCTTCGGAAAGTCAAAGCCGATACGGATGGCCGCCCCGGTCAGTTTGGTGATGATCGCGCTGGGCCACTGATCGGCAAGATTGAGCACCATATCGTAGCGCTGCTGGCGGAGCGTGCGAATCAGCCGCCACTCCATCTTCAGCTGATGGCCGGCGCCCTGTTTTTTCCAGCGCCGGTCAATGCCGTAAATGTGGCGGATATCCGTATTCGCTGCGAGCATATCCCGGGTTTCTTCATAAAGCAGCACATCCACGCTGGCGGCGGGATATTGCTGCTTAAGCGCGTGAATAAGCGGCGTTATCAATAACATATCGCCATGATGGCGAAGCTTAATAACCAGGATTCGCGCCGGGTTCACGCGGCCGGAAGTGCGGGTTTCAGGCGTCATTCTCTATTCTTCATTCAGGGGCAGGGCTCCGATTCTAGGGGATCAGATAGATTGAGAGAAGCCTTGTCTTGCTCTACCATGACCCGATACGTATGGCCTGAGGACGTTTTCGTGCACAAACCCGCATTTCTCATCACGATTGATACAGAGGGTGATAACCTCTGGCAAAAACATGACAGCATCACCACCGAGAATGCGCGCTATCTACCGCGTTTTCAGCAGCTTTGCGAAAAGTATGGTTTTAAACCGGTCTGGTTGACCAACTATGAAATGGCCATCGACCCGGTTTATATCGAATTTGCCAAAGATGCGATCGCCCGGGGAACCGCGGAAATCGGTATGCATCTCCACGCGTGGAACAGCCCGCCGACCGATCCGCTCACCGATGACGACTGGCGACATAAACCGTATTTGATCGAGTACAGCGATGCGGCGATGCGGGCAAAAGTCGACTATATGACCCGTCTGCTGGAGGACACCTTCCAGACCAAAATGGTCAGCCATCGCGCCGGGCGCTGGGCGTTTGACGAGCGCTACGCGCGTCTGCTGGTGGAGTATGGCTATCTGGTGGATT
Source organism: Klebsiella sp. CN_Kp106 (assembly GCF_040064575.1). Taxonomy (NCBI): domain Bacteria; kingdom Pseudomonadati; phylum Pseudomonadota; class Gammaproteobacteria; order Enterobacterales; family Enterobacteriaceae; genus Klebsiella; species Klebsiella sp. CN_Kp106. The sequence goes on from NZ_JBEAIG010000009.1 coordinate 36,033, forward strand.
GCTCGGTTACCCCGAGGGTGAACTGGAAGACGGCGAAAGGCGCGCCGCAGGGCGACGGCGGTACCGATTACCGTCATTTCCCGCAGCACGCCTATTTTCTTGACGAGAATGATATCCGTCGTGAAGGGCAATCATCGCTGCTGGAAGTGCCGATGAGCATTCAGTACAAGCATTCCGCGTGGATGAATAGCCTGAAGCAGGGCTACGATCGCCTGCGCGGCAAAGTACGCTCGCCGTCGGTACACTGGCTGCGTCCGATGGGCGGCAACGTTGAGACGATGAAAAAAGTGGTCGAACAAACGTTGACTCAGGGTAATGACTACGTCGAATATATGCTCCACTCTTCAGAGTACATGCCCGGCGGCAGCCCAACGTTTAAAAACGAGCAGGATATCGAGCGCTTATATGCCGATCTGGACGCTTTTTTCAGCTGGCTGGCGCCGCAGGTGAAGGGAATGACGTTGGCGGAGTACTACCAACAGAAACTCACACAGCGATAAAAGATCACAACCAGGTACCGTATGCGTATCGTGAAGCAGTTTACGCGGAAGAAAAATGCCTTCTTCCGCGAAATTAAGTTTAATTTAATTAACTATCGTTACAGAAATAAAAGCGCACGCCAGCCCTTTAATTCCGCGAAGATTCAGCATGTTTTATTATTGCGCCTGGATGACAAAGTTGGGGATATGGTCGTAACGACCGGCTGCGCAAAGCTTTTAGCTGACCGGGGCTATAAGGTTTCGGTGCTTACCGGGCCGGTTTGTAAGCAGATGCTTGCCGGTGCGGATTTTCTTGAGCAGGTTTATTTATATCAGCCGCGGATGCCGTTAAACGCACTGCGTGCGGCAGGATTTGACGCGGTCGTTGATTTTGATGACGTGAAAACCTACGAGCGTTTTAAACTGCTGGCTGATTTACGCCCTGGCTGCGTTATCGGTTTTAATAAACAAGAATATAAGCTTTACGATCACTCCATCCCTTTTCTGGACAGCAGCAGCCATATTTCCGCGCGCTATAAAGCCGTCGCCAGGCTATTTGGTATAGAACACCCTCATTACCACTATCATCTGCCCGGCGATGCTTTTGAGCGGGAAAGAGTCAAAACACTGCTGGCTCAGCACAAGGGGAGTCAGCTCTGTATTGCCATAAACCCGTTTACCGCCTCAACGGATAAAGACTTTTGCCGTCATCAGGTTTCTGCTCTGATTGAACGCTTATATACGCTCCCTTATAAAATCAGCGTCGTGATGGTCGGGCATAGCGAGAAAATTCGTCAGCTTAATCTGGAAACGGCGCTGCATCTGCCAGATAGCAATATTAATTCAGCGGTTGAGATTGTTCGCCACTGCGATCTGGTGATTACGGCGGATACCGCCATCGTGCATATTGCTCGCGCGTTCGACAAGCCCATGGTGGCGGTTTACAACAAACGTAAACTCAAAGATACCGGTTTGCCGGGCTATACCATTTGGGCGCCGGGTTATGACAAGGCCAGACAAATTGTCTGCGAAGAGACTAACGTCGCCGACATGACCATTGACGCGGTCTGGCCGGTCATCAAAGCGCAGGTGGATGCCCTGATCGCCGCTCGCCAGCAGGCATAAAAAAGGGCCCGCTGCGGGCCCTTCTCTTAGCGTTTCGCCTTCAGGCTGCCGCTCAGCGCGATGCCCAGCGGCAGCCAAAACAGCGGCCAGCTTTCGCGAGGGTTGCTGATGATAAACATGCCCTGCGAGGCCATAAAAATCAGCGCATAGATAAAAATCGCCAGCCCGTAGCGGCCATCCTGCTGTTTACGCCATGCCTGCCATAACCCTCCGGCAATCACCGCCAGCAGCAGCGCCAGGCCGATTATGCCGCCTTTCAACAGAGCACCAAGATAGACGCTGTGGGTGGTAGTGATATGCTCGCCGCTGTAGTTGGTAAAGTTCAGCTCGTAGTCAAAGCCCCGACCCAGCCACGGCTGGCTGGCCACTTCCTGGAGCGTATGGTGCCAGATACTCAAGCGCAATCCGCTTTGGGTGCCCAGCTCTTCAAAGCGCGCCAGCAGCAGGTCTCCCGTTGGCGTAAAGAAGAAAAGCGCGCCCAGAACCAACGCTAACGCGGCGACAATCAGAAGGTTGCGGCGGGTAAAGACGTGCAGGTGCAGGGTGCAAATAAACGCCACCAGCAGCGCGATAATCGGGCCGCGGCTTTGGGTCAGAAACAGCATCACCAGCATGATGGCCATCGGCACATACAGCAGGTGGCTGCCTTTCTCCTTCAGCAGCATCGCGCAAATAAGGATGCCGATACCGCAATAGCCCGCCAGGTCGATCACGTTGGTCGGGCCGGGATTCTCCGGCGAAACCAGGCGTTCCTTGAGGACCAGCGTGAAGTCGATCGCCATCGTCCAGACGGAGAGCACCGTGATCCCGGCCACGACGCTCAGCAGCGCCAGATGTCGGGTCCGGGGATGGCAAAGTAGCGTTGTCAGCAGCAGAAGATAGAAAATTAAATAGGTGCCGTGGGTCAGAGGGGAATCGATATGCTGCGGCGTCTGCCCCCAAATATTGCTCAGCGCATAGTACACGCAGAATACGACCAGCAGGCTATAAACCGGCCACCGCTGGCGGATGCTTTCCGCTATTGCCTGACGATTGTCTTTGTTAAGCAGTGAAAGCAAAAAGAGCAAAATAGATAAATGAAGGAGGTTATTTGTCCGGGTTGATACGCAGAAAATAGCGCTAAAAAACAGAAACAAAGTGAAGAAAACGGTGTAGCCCTGTCTGGCGTAATTACTTATTTTTAAAGTACTCATCAAAAGAAACCTTTTCGAAAATCGTTTCCGGAACCGCGCTTTCTAACGAGAAGTTGACGACCCGAATATGGTTTTGTTGCAGCACGTTGGCAGCGTGCGAAAAGGACGGCATGACCAGGTCATCCACCTTATTTGCCAGCCAGGAGGGGAGTTTATCCTGTTCCGTTTCGTAGAATCGCGGCTGGTTGAAATTACTCATATCCAGCCCGCTTATCAGAATGGTTTTAAATCCCAGCCACATCAGAATTTGCAGTGCCCAGTAGACCACGGTTCCGGCATCGAAAATGCCGTGACGAATGTCGGTGCTAAAGCAAATATCCTGCCTTTGCGGATGAAAGCGTAGCGCGGGGACGCCGCGCCAGGCCTGCTGTATCGCGTTTTTGGCGACTTTAGGCTGATAAATTTTATAACAGGCGTCTTCAATTAATGCCAAACGACAGCGAAGCTCTGCGCCGTGGCGGTCGAGGATTTTGGCGATACCGTGCATGGTGGTGAAGAGCACAATGTCAGCCTGGCTAATCACCGAACGGATCACGTCCGGTTTTTTATCGTAAAACTCCATATCCACGATGGTATAGAGCGAAAATTTAATTTTATCAGAGAGATGCCAGGCGCCGTTCACCCCCATCACCGGAATACTTTTCGGCAGCAGCGTAAAATCGATGCGGCGCGTAGAGGGGCCGGTGGCGGTCAGCAGCACCTCGCCCTGAGCGCTATCCTTCAGTTCGCTGAGATTGACCAGCGGAACCGCTTTCCCTTTGTATTTCAGGGTGCGGATTTCGCCGCTCGCCGCGCGCGTGATATGGGTAAACGGCCAGAGATTTTCGTTATGGCGAAAGGCGCGTCGATGCGTGTAGCGATAGATCTGCTTAAATAATGAACCCATTAAGCCAGTTCCTGAGATTTCAACAGTTGCCGAACCCGGGACGCGGGAATATCGCCCGTGCTGCTGCCGCTTTCCGGGCGCACCACGTGCTGATTTTTACCGTAGCCGCCAATCAGCCCCGGATCGGTCGGGCCGTACAGCGTGAAGTTCGGTTTATCGAGCGCGGCGGTGAGGTGGCTCAGCCCCGTGTCGACGGAAACGACCCCGCGCGCGCCGGCCAGCACCTGGGCTACCTGCTCCAGGCTCATGCGCGGCAGGACGTCGACAAAATCGTGCCCTTCCGCCAGGCGTCCGGCCCGCGCCTCTTCATGGGGGGCGCCCCACGGCAGTTTGATGCGTACGCCGCTGTCGGCAAGCAGGGCGATAAGCGCCCGCCAGTTCTCTTCCGGCCAGTGTTTATCATCGCGCGTTGTGGCGTGGAGGAACACCAGATACGGCGCAGCGGACGGGTCAGCCTGACGCAAAAAATGGCGGGCGATCGCGTAGTCGCCCTGGGTTTCCGGCTTCGCGTAGCCGAGGCTTTTCGCGAACAGCTCGCGGGTGCGCTCAACGGCGTGCTGCTGTTTAGCGATATGGTGACGACGGTTGTAAAACAGGCTCGCCAGCGGCTCGCGGGCGGTCTGCCAGTCCATACCGTGCTTCACGCCGCGGGCCAGTCGGGTGACCAGCGCGGCGCTCTTCACCAGCCCCTGGGCATCGATGATAGCGTCGTACTTTTCCGCGCGCACGGCCTCGCGGAACGCCTTGCGCTCGGCTTTGATCGGCGCGGAAAACCACGCCTTACGCCAGCGGCGAATCGCCACCGGGATGACCCGGTCGACGCTCTCATGCCAGGAAGGGATCTGCGCGAAGCCTTCTTCAACCACCCAGTCGAAACGAATGCCGGGAAAGGCCAGCGCGGCGTCGCTCAGCGCGGGCAGCGTGTGCAGCACGTCGCCCATGGACGAGGTTTTTACGATCAGTACCCGCATCCGTCAGGCTTCCTCTTGTTCCGTTTTTTCCAGCAGCAGGTCGTTTAATTCTTCCAGTACGCGCTGCGGCGTAATGTCGATCAAACTCTGATGATAGCCTTCGGCGGCGTCGCCTTTACGCACTTTGTGGTAGCCGCTGATCAGGCGGATCACGCGCGCTTTGTGCGACAGCGGTGGAGTGAAGTCCGGGCTGCTGGGCCCGTAGAGCGCCACCAGCGGACGGTCCAGCGCCGCGGCGACGTGCATCAGGCCGGAATCGTTGCTGACTACCGCTTTACAGGCGGCGATCAGAATAACGGCCTGCTCAAGCTGGGTTTCGCCGGCCAGATTGCGGCACCATGCCTGCTGTTCGGTCGTGAGCGCGGCGAGGATTTCATTGCCCGCTTCGTGGTCTTTCGCGGAGCCAAACAGAACGATCTGAAAGCCTTCGTCGATCAGCTGTTTCGCCAGCTCGGCGTAGTGATAGTGCGGCCAGCGTTTTGCCGGGCCGAACTCTGCGCCGGGGCAGAAGCCGATAATCGGGCGCTCGGCTGAGAGATTAAACGCGCTGCAGGCCTGCGATTTTTCGCCTTCATGCACCTGCAGCTGCGGCCAGAGCAGCGGCTGCGGCAGATCTTTCGCGCAGCGCATAACGCCTTTGTCGTAGGCCAGACCGACGTAGCGTTCGACCATCAGCGGCCAGGCGTCTTTATCCAGCTTACGGGCGTCGTTCAGCAGGCCGTAGCGCATTTCGCCGAGCCAGCCTGTGCGATGCGGTATTCCCGCAAAGAACGGCACGAGGGCCGATTTAAACGAGTTGGGCAGCACGAAAGCGCGATCGTAGCGACGTTCGCGCAGGCTGTGCCCAAGCTTACGCCGTTCACCGATTTCCAGCGCGCCGTGGCCGAGCGGCATCGGGATCGCCTCGTTGACTTCCGGCATGCGCGATAGCAGCGGACGGCACCATGCGGGCGCCATCACGTCGATTATCGCCTGGGGATAGCGCGCCCTGAGCGTACGGTAAAGACTTTGCGACATCATCATGTCGCCCACCCATGACGGGCCAACCACCAATATTTTCATTCATTCCATCCTTCAAGCTGTCTCTGCGTTGGCTGCCTGCGTTCCCTCCGGTCACTGACTTTAGTCAGCTCCCGGAGAATCACTGAGTTGCCGCCTTGATACCGCTCGAATGATTTTATGAATTCGCATGATTGTCGCGATTGAGCCAGGCCATATATTCCGTTACGCCTTCGGCAACGGTCTTAAACGGTTTATCGTAGCCCGCTGCGCGCAGGTTAGTCAGATCCGCCTGGGTAAACGCCTGATAGCGGCCTTTGAGTTTATCCGGGAATGGAATGTACTCGATGCTGCCTTTCTGGTGATAAGCCAGCGTTGCGTCTGCAACGGCCTGGAAAGACTCCGCGCGCCCGGTGCCGAGGTTAAAGATGCCGGAAACGCCGTTTTCCCAGAACCACAGGTTCACCGCCGCGACGTCGCCGACGTAGACGAAGTCGCGCTTGAAGCCGTCGCTGCCTTCGAACAGTTTCGGACTTTCGCCATTATTCAGCTGGGTGTTCAGATGGAAAGCGACGCTGGCCATGCTGCCTTTATGGCCTTCGCGCGGCCCGTAGACGTTGAAATAGCGGAAGCCGACAATCTGCGAGTTCGCTTCCGGCAGGATCTGACGGACGTATTCATCAAACAGAAACTTGGAGTAGCCGTAAACGTTGAGCGGCTGCTCGTATTCGCGGGATTCAATAAAGTCGCTGGTGCGGCCGCCGTAGGTCGCTGCGGAAGAGGCGTACAGGAACGGGATTTCACGCTCCAGACAGTAGTGCAGTACCTCTTTGGAATACTGATAGTTGTTATCCATCATGTACTTGCCGTCCCACTCCGTGGTGGAAGAGCAGGCGCCTTCATGGAAAATAGCGTCGATATCGCCGAACTCTTCGCCCGCCATAATTTGGATCAGAAAGTCTTCTTTATCCATGTAGTCGGCAATGTTCAAATCCACCAGATTGATGAATTTGGTCCCGTCTTTCAGATTATCTACGACCAGAATGTCGGTAATACCCTGGTCATTCAGCGCCTTAACGATATTGCTGCCGATAAAGCCTGCGCCGCCGGTAACGATGATCATAACTGTAACCTTTGAAGTTGGTAGTCCAGAGACAATCCGGACATGAATACTCCTATCATATCACTACATCGGAAAGGCTTCAGCCATTCGCCGATAAGGTAGAGAGGGACTCGTGATTTATGCTGCAAATAATTCATGCAGTAATGCATCATCTCGTATCAGCGTATAGCTTTAGGTAATATGTGCCAAATTTTGCCGAATCTGGAGAGTTGCAATGCGTGGGGATTTCTACAAACAGTTAACCAATGACCTGGATACCGCGCGTGCGGAAGGGTTGTTTAAAGAAGAACGGATCATCACTTCGGCGCAGCAGGCGGATATCACCGTCGGCGGCAGCCAGGTCATTAACTTCTGCGCCAATAACTATCTCGGCCTCGCGAACCACCCGGAACTGATTGCCGCCGCGAAAAGCGGGATGGACAGCCACGGCTTCGGCATGGCCTCCGTGCGCTTTATCTGCGGTACCCAGGACAGCCACAAAGCGCTTGAGAAGAAGCTGGCCGATTTTCTCGGTATGGAAGATGCGATTCTGTACTCCTCCTGCTTCGACGCCAACGGCGGCCTGTTTGAAACCCTGCTCGGCGCAGAGGACGCGATTATCTCCGATGCTCTGAACCACGCGTCGATCATCGACGGCGTGCGCCTGTGTAAAGCGAAGCGCTTCCGCTATGCCAACAACGATATGCAGGAGCTGGAAGCCCGTCTGAAAGAGGCGCGTGAAGCCGGCGCGCGCCATGTACTGATCGCCACCGACGGCGTGTTCTCCATGGACGGGGTGATCGCCAACCTGAAGGGCGTCTGCGATCTGGCGGATAAGTACGACGCGCTGGTGATGGTCGATGATTCGCACGCCGTGGGTTTTGTGGGTGAAAACGGCCGCGGCTCCCATGAGTACTGCGACGTGATGGGCCGCGTCGACATTATCACCGGTACGCTGGGTAAAGCGCTGGGCGGCGCGTCCGGCGGCTATACCGCCGCGCGTAAAGAAGTCGTCGAGTGGCTGCGCCAGCGCTCGCGTCCGTATCTGTTCTCCAACTCGCTGGCGCCGGCGATTGTCGCCGCCTCCATCAAAGTGCTGGAGATGGTGGAAGCGGGCAGCGAGCTGCGCGATCGTCTGTGGGCTAACGCGCGCCTGTTCCGTGAAAAAATGACCGCGGCAGGGTTTACCCTTGCGGGCGCCGATCACGCCATTATCCCGGTGATGCTCGGTGAAGCCACCGTGGCGCAGCAGTTCGCGCGCGAGCTGCAAAAAGAAGGTATTTACGTCACCGGATTCTTCTACCCGGTGGTACCAAAAGGCCAGGCGCGTATCCGTACCCAGATGTCTGCGGCGCATACCCCTGAACAAATTGAACGTGCGGTGGAAGCCTTTACCCGCATCGGTAAACAACTGGGCGTCATTGCCTGAGGGTGTGAGATGAAAGCGTTATCCAAACTGAAGGCGGAAGAAGGCATCTGGATGACCGACGTACCGGAACCGGAAGTCGGCCACAACGATCTGCTGATTAAAATTCGCAAGACCGCGATTTGCGGTACCGACGTGCATATCTACAACTGGGACGAGTGGTCGCAAAAGACCATTCCGGTTCCGATGGTGGTGGGGCATGAATACGTCGGCGAAGTGGTGGGTATCGGTCAGGAAGTTCGCGGCTTTAAGCTGGGCGACCGCGTTTCCGGCGAAGGGCATATCACCTGCGGCCACTGCCGTAACTGCCGCGCCGGGCGTACGCATCTGTGCCGCAATACGACGGGCGTCGGCGTCAACCGTCCGGGCTGTTTTGCCGAATATCTGGTGATCCCGGCGTTTAACGCCTTTAAAATCCCCGACAATATCTCTGACGATCTGGCGTCGATTTTCGATCCGTTTGGCAACGCCGTGCATACCGCGCTTTCATTCGACCTCGTCGGTGAAGATGTGCTGGTTTCCGGCGCCGGCCCGATTGGCGTGATGGCCGCCGCGGTGGCGAAACACGTTGGCGCGCGCAACGTCGTGATTACCGATGTTAACGAATATCGCCTGGAGCTGGCGCGCAAAATGGGCGTCACCCGGGCGGTGAACGTGGCGAAAGAGAACCTTAACGATGTGATGGCCGAGCTGGGCATGACCGAGGGTTTCGACGTGGGTCTGGAGATGTCCGGCGCGCCGCCGGCGTTTCGCACCATGCTCGATACCATGAACCACGGCGGGCGTATTGCCATGCTGGGTATTCCGCCATCGGATATGTCTATCGACTGGACCAAGGTGATTTTCAAGGGGCTGTTTATCAAAGGGATTTATGGTCGCGAAATGTTCGAAACCTGGTACAAGATGGCCGCGCTCATCCAGTCCGGGCTCGATCTGTCGCCGATCATCACCCACCGCTTTGGCATTGATGATTTCCAGCAGGGCTTTGACGCGATGCGCTCCGGCCAGTCTGGCAAAGTCATTCTCAGCTGGGATTAATTCCGCCCCGGTCAGGATGGTAAAAAAGCGCCCACGGGCGCTTTTTTGAGAGTTATCCTACAATTTTGTGATACTTAATCCACTCCGCACTTTTTCTAAATCGCTTTCTCGCCTATTCGTTTATACAGTCAGTTTAACCATGGTTTAACCCTATAAAGATTATGCTTAAACTTTCTGTATGCTTATTGACCTGTAATTCATCTCGCTTATTACGGGAGGTATTACCGCCGCTGCTCAGGGTGGCTGATGAATTTATCGTCATCGATTCAGGCAGTACGGATGCTACGCTGCAGATTTGCCAACAGTTCGGTCTCTCCGTTCACCATCATCCTTATACCGCTCACGGTACGCAGATGAATTATGCGACCTCTCTGGCCCGCCACGACTGGGTGCTGTGTGTGGACAGCGATGAGATCCTTGACGACGAGGTGGTGGCGGCAATTCTGGCGCTCAAGGCCGGCGATGAGCCGGACCCCGCCTGCGCATGGCGTCTGCCGCGCTACTGGTTCGTGCTGGGTGAAGAGGTGCGCACCATTTATCCGGTATCATCGCCGGATTTCCCGGTTCGCTTGTTTAACCGCTCCGTCGCTAGGTTCAACGATCGGCCGGTAGACGATCAGGTGGTTGGCTTTACGCACTCTGCCCGGCTACCGGGATTCGTGCGCCACGATACCTTCTACTCCCTGCATGAAGTGTTTAGTAAGCTCAATAGCTACACCACGCGGCTGGTTAAACACCAGAAAATCAGGCCGTCTCTTGCGCGCGGAGCGATCAGCGCGATTGGCGCTTTCTTTAAGTGGTATCTGTTCAGCGGAGCGTGGCGAAAGGGCAAGGTTGGCGTGGTCACCGGGCTTTACGCGACCTTTTACAGCTTTCTTAAATACTTTAAAGCCTGGTATGCCCATCAGGACAAGCCGGAATCCGCGGCGGATAAGCACACGGACTCCCGGACGATTTAGTTGGTAGGCTTATCCCAGCCCTGCCACTTCAGCTGGTAATACTGCACCAGCGTGCTCTGAGTGATGCTTTCGCTCAGAATGGTAAAGAAGCGGCTGGCGTTGACCGGCTCCGGCGGACGCTTAGATTTGCACTGTTTCACGCCGCGGAACGGATTGCGCGACGGCTGAACGGACGGCGGCGCGGTGTTCGGCGTTGAGGTATCCACCTGCGGCTCGTTGAGCAGGCTGCTCGGGCGAACCAGAGTGATATCCGGCGGCAGGTTATACACCATCTGCTGCAGCACGCGCACCGTCGTCGGGTGCGGGTGGCCGATAGCAATGGCGGAACCGTTGCGCCGCGCCAAAGCGATAGCGCGGTTGAACTGATAGCGGATATCCGCTTCGTTTTGGGTATCGTCGAGGAAAACCTTACGCTTAATCACCTTTACGCCGGTGCCCTGCGCCGCGCGCATGGCCTGGGTATTGCCGATGGTGACGCTATCGAGGAAGTAGAGATTGTAGCGCTCGAGCGCCTGCATCACCTTCTGCATGCCGAAGAGATTCGACGTCATGGCGCTGCCCATATGGTTATTCAGCCCCACGGCGTACGGAACCTTACCGTAGGCTTCACGGATAATGCGCTCTATCTCGCTGCTGTTCATATCCGGGCGGAGGGTGTCTTTTTCCAGCGGCTGTTTGCTGAGCGGCGCCATTGGCAGGTGGATGAGCACCTCGTGGCCGAGATTATGCGCTTTGGTCGCCATTTCTCGGGCGTGGGGCGCATTAGGAAGGACGGCAACGGAGATCGTCGCTGGCAGCGCCAGCACCTGGTTTTCCGTTTGTGGACGATAGCCAAAGTCGTCGATAACAATGGAGAGTTTGCCGGCAAATACCGGCGACGCCATAACCAGCGTACCGGTTACCGCGAGTGCAATTCTGCGAAATTGAAGCAAAACTTATCTTCCCAACCACGGCTGTGGATTGACCGCCTGACCCTGGCGGCGAATTTCGAAATAGAGCGACGGACGGCCCTGACCGCCGCTGCTGCCTACGAGAGCGATCGGCTGGCCCGCCCGGACCTGAGTGCCGACGCTGACCAGCGCGCTTTGGTTATAGCCGTAAAGACTCATGTCGCCTTTGCCGTGTTCAACGACCACCACCAGACCATAGCCCTGCAGCCAGTCGGCGAGAATAACCCGACCATCGGCAACGGCTTTGACCTCGGTGCCTTCAGACGCAGCGATAACCATCCCCTTCCAACGTAGTTCACCTTGCAGCTGTTCGCCATAGCGATGGAGAATTGAGCCGCGAACCGGCCAGAATGCCTGGCCGCGCGGTGAGCCAAGTCCGCTGGTGCGGGACATCAGCGAGCGTTCGCTTTCGGTAGGTTTGTAGGTGGTGCCTTTACGCGAGGCTTCCTGCTGGCGATCGCGCACATCCTGCGCTTCGCGGGCTTCGCGATCCGCCCGCGCTTTGGCCGCCGCCGCCGCCTGGGCGATACGGCCGCGCAGGCGTGATTCGTTAGCCCGCATCTCGCTGAGCTGCTGCTGGCCTTGCTGAATGGAGGATTCCAGGCTGGCGAGGGTCTTTTTACGTTCGTTGCGCGCCTGCTCCAGCTTGCTCTGCTGGGCGCGCTGTTCGTACACCAGGGTTTGCTGCTGGCTCTGTTTCTCTTCCAGCATCGATTTTTGCACCGCCACGTCTTCGCGGGTTTTCTTCAGCTGGGCGATGGTTTCCTGGCGCGCCTGGTTCAGATAGCCAAAGTAGGCCTGCAGGCGCTGATTACGCTGCCCCTCTTCGCCGCTGAGGATCATCTGGATGCCGGTATGCGGCCCCTGACGAAACGCGGCGTCGAGCTGCGCGGAAAGGTTACGCTCCTGCGAGGCGCGCTGACGCTCCAGCTTGGCCAGCGCGGCGTTCATTTCGTCGATCTGCTTATTCAGCTGGTTCAGCGTTTCCTGGGTTTCGCGCAGCTTGCGCGCGGCGGCGGAGATGGCCTCCTCCTGCGCTTTTAGCTGGGCGACCAGGGAAGCGCGCTGCTGCTGCTGTTGCTTAATCGCCCGCTGTTTAGCGGCGATATCGGCCTGAATGGATTTAAGCTGGTCGCGATCGTCGGCGTGAGCAGATGCGGCGCACAGCAATACGCCAGCGCTAAGCGCGCTGGCGTAAAAGACGGATCGAACTGCCGTTGCGATCCATGTAGTTGAATACGTCGCCTTTCCCCTCATGGGGAAGGATTATTCCACGATGAACAGCGGCTTGCCAGTCATCTCTTGCGGGATTTCCATTCCCATCAGCGTCAGCATGGTCGGCGCGATGTCGGAAAGTTTGCCGCCGTTGACCGCTTTGACGTTTTTATCGCCAACGTAAATCAGCGGAACCGGCAGGTTGGTGTGCGCGGTGTGCGCCTGGCCGGTGGCCGGATCGCGCATCTGCTCGGCGTTGCCGTGGTCTGCGGTGATCAGCAGCTGTCCGCCAACGGATTCAACGGCTTTGCTCACCTGGTCGATGCAGTCATCCAGCGCTTCGACCGCTTTAACGGCGGCTTCCATTACGCCGGTGTGGCCAACCATATCGCCATTCGGGTAGTTACAGATGATGGTGTCGAACTGACCGCCCTTGATGGCGGCAACCAGTTTTTCGGTCAGCTCAGCGGAGCTCATTTCCGGCTGCAGATCGTAGGTGGCGACCTTCGGTGAATTGATCAGAATGCGCTCTTCGCCTTTGAACGGCTCTTCAACGCCGCCGTTGAAGAAGAAGGTCACGTGAGCGTATTTTTCAGTTTCGGAGATGCGCAGCTGGGTTTTGTCGTTCTTCGCCATCCATTCGCCGAAGGTGTTCACCAGAGATGCCGGCGGATAAGCGCAGGCGACTTTAATGTCCGCGGCGTATTCGGTTAGCATGACGAAATCGAGGTTTACCACTTTCTTACGGGCGAAGCCGTCGAAATCGGCGTTAACGAAGGCGCGGGTAATTTCGCGCGCGCGGTCGGCGCGGAAGTTCATGAAAATCAGCGCATCGCCGTCTTCCATCGCCGCATCGGCCTGGCCTTCAGCGCGAATAACGGTCGCTTTCACGAACTCATCGTTTTCATCGCGCGCATAAGCGGCCTGCAGGCCCGCAACGGCGGTATCGGCCTGGAACTCGCCTTTTGCCAGGGTCATCAGATCGTAAGCCTGCTCAACGCGGTCCCAACGGTTGTCGCGGTCCATGGCGTAGTAGCGGCCAACGATCGAGGCAACGCGGCCTTTGCCCAGCGCGGCAAATTTGTCTTCGAATTTCGCCAGCGTCTTTTCAGCGCTGCGCGGCGGAGTATCGCGGCCGTCGAGGAAGGCGTGCAGATAGATTTTATCCGCGCCGCGTTCGGCTGCCAGCTCAACCATCGCCATGATGTGGTCTTCGTGGCTGTGGACGCCGCCCGGAGACATCAGGCCCATGATATGCACGGCTTTGCCTGCGGCAACGGCTTTATCGACCGCGCCGGTCAGTACCGGGTTGGCGAAGAAGGTACGTTCTTTGATTTCAACGTCCAGGCGGGTGAGATCCTGATACACGATACGGCCCGCGCCGAGGTTGACGTGGCCCACTTCGGAGTTGCCCATTTGACGATCCGGCAGACCGACTTCCAGGCCTGAAGCATCAATCAGGGTATGCGGACGTTTCGCCCACAGTGCGTCCATAACAGGGGTTTTGGCGCTGTAAATAGCGTTATCCTGCTGGTCTTCACGGTAGCCATAGCCATCCAGAATGACCAGTACCATAGGTTTTTTAGAAACCGACATTGCGACAACCTCATGCTCAAAGACAGAAAATTTGCGTAATTTTACTACAGCTGAATCGATCAAATCACCGTAAAAGATCAAAGAAAGAGGGCGGCCAGAGCGCATTGCCGCGGCGAGAGCGGTTTTTTTTCGTGACGGGCCGCAGAAAATACATTACATCGCGCTCACTGGCTGTATTTGCCGCAATGCACAGGTATACTCCTTCCCTGGTTTTTTTATCACTTAGTCGGGAGTTGTAACCCCCCATGCAAGAAATTATGCAATTCATCAGCCGTCACCCCGTCCTGAGCATCGCGTGGGTCGCGCTGCTGGTGGCGGTGCTGTTCACCACCTTTAAAGGGCTGATGTCGAAAGTTAAAGTCATCACCCGCGGTGAAGCGACGCGCCTGATCAACAAAGAAGATGCCGTGGTTGTCGATCTGCGTCAGCGTGACGATTTCCGTAAAGGCCACATTGCGGGTTCTATTAACCTGCTGCCGAGCGATATCAAAGCAAATAACGTCGGCGAGTTGGAAAAGCACAAAGCACAACCCATTATAGTGGTAGACGGCTCAGGTATGCAGGCGCAAGAACCCGCCAGCGCGCTGAACAAAGCCGGTTTTGAAAAGGTCTTCGTACTGAAAGAAGGCATCGCTGGCTGGAGCGGCGAGAACCTTCCGCTGGTACGCGGTAAATAATTTACCCGCGTCTTTATGGCGTAGCGCGGTTTTCCCTGCGGCGGCTATTCGTCAGCGGGAAAACAACGCCTGCGGCGTAAAACTCTCGGGGGTAAAAACAGGAGTGAAGTCATGGCCAATATTGATATCTATACCAAAGCGACCTGCCCGTTCTGCGTACGTGCAAAAGCGCTGCTGAACAGCAAGGGCGTGACGTTCAACGAGTTGCCTATCGATGGCGATGCTGCGAAGCGTGAAGAGATGATTCAGCGCAGCGGTCGAACGACGGTTCCGCAGATTTTTATTGATGCGCAGCACATTGGCGGCTGTGACGACTTGTACGCGCTTGATTCACGTGGTGGACTCGATCCCCTCCTGCGCTAATTTTTGCGCTCATCCCCATTGGACGGGCGTACTTAAGGACAACACGAAAGGGTTTTACTATGTCAGAACAAAACAGCACCGAAATGACTTTCCAGATTCAGCGCATCTACACCAAAGATATTTCTTTTGAAGCGCCGAACGCGCCGCAAGTTTTCCAGAAAGATTGGCAGCCGGAAGTTAAACTTGATCTGGATACCGCTTCCAGCCAGCTGGCTGAAGGCGTGTATGAAGTGGTGCTGCGCGTGACCGTAACCGCCTCTCTGGGCGAAGAAACCGCATTCCTGTGCGAAGTACAGCAGGGCGGTATTTTCTCCATCGAAGGCATCGACGGCACCCAGATGGCGCACTGCCTCGGCGCATACTGCCCGAACATTCTGTTCCCGTACGCGCGTGAGTGCATCACCAGCCTGGTTTCCCGCGGCACCTTCCCGCAACTGAACCTTGCGCCAGTGAACTTCGATGCGCTGTTTATGAACTATCTGCAGCAGCAGGCTGGCGAAGGTGCTGAACAACATCAGGATGCCTGATGAACGCGCTTAACGCTGCAATGACTGTGATCGGTGCCGGCTCTTACGGCACCGCTCTTGCCATCACCCTGGCAAGAAATGGCCACCACGTTGTGCTGTGGGGCCATGACCCGAAACATATTGCGACGCTGCAGCACGACCGCTGCAACGCCGCATTTCTTCCTGACGTTCCTTTCCCCGACACGCTGCATCTGGAAAGCGATCTGGCGACCGCGCTGGCGGCCAGCCGCGATATCCTCGTCGTCGTGCCGAGCCACGTTTTCGGCCAGGTGCTGCGGCAGATTAAACCGCTGATGCGCCCCGACGCTCGCCTGGTATGGGCGACGAAAGGTCTGGAAGCGGAAACCGGGCGCCTGCTGCAGGACGTGGCCCGTGAAGCGCTGGGCGACGCTATCCCCCTGGCGGTGATTTCCGGCCCGACCTTCGCGAAAGAGCTGGCGGCAGGCCTGCCGACGGCGATCTCGCTGGCGTCGACGGATCCGCAGTTCGCTGACGATTTGCAAAGCCTGCTGCACTGCGGCAAGAGCTTCCGCGTCTATATCAACCCGGACTTTATCGGCGTGCAGCTCGGCGGGGCGGTGAAAAACGTCATCGCTATCGGCGCCGGCATGTCTGACGGCATTGGCTTTGGCGCCAACGCGCGTACCGCGCTGATTACCCGCGGGCTGGTTGAGATGTCGCGCCTCGGGGAGGCCCTGGGCGCCGATCCGGAGACCTTTATGGGGATGGCGGGCTTAGGCGATCTGGTGCTCACCTGCACCGATAACCAGTCGCGTAACCGCCGCTTCGGCATGATGCTCGGTCAGGGCATGGATGTGCAAAGCGCGCAGGAGAAGATTGGCCAGGTGGTTGAAGGCTATCGCAATACCAAAGAGGTTCGCGTTCTGGCGCAGCGTTTAGGCGTCGAAATGCCAATAACCGAGGAAATTTATCAGGTATTGTATTGCGGAAAAATTGCGCGCGAGGCAGCATTGACCTTATTAGGTCGTGCACGCAAGGACGAGCGTAGCAACTAACTGCGATGGAACCTGGATCACCTGAATGACCCGGCCAGCAAAGAACTGGCCGGTCATTATTATATCGTCTGGAGTCAGCAATGCCGTGTGAAGAACTGGATATCGTCTGGAATAATATTAAAGCCGAAGCTCGGGCTTTAGCTGACTGTGAGCCAATGCTCGCCAGTTTTTACCACGCCACGCTACTCAAGCACGAAAATCTCGGCAGCGCCCTGAGCTATATGCTGGCGAATAAACTGGCTTCTCCGATCATGCCCGCCATCGCGATTCGTGAAGTGGTGGAAGAGGCCTACGCCGCCGACCCGGAAATGATTGCCTCCGCCGCCTGCGATATTCAGGCGGTGCGAACGCGCGACCCGGCGGTGGATAAATACTCCACCCCGCTGCTCTATCTGAAAGGATTCCACGCGCTGCAGGCCTATCGTATCGGCCACTGGCTGTGGAATCAGGGGCGTCGGGCGCTGGCGATCTTCCTGCAAAATCAGGTTTCCGTATCGTTCCAGGTGGATATCCACCCGGCGGCGAAGATTGGCCGCGGGATCATGCTGGACCACGCCACCGGCATCGTCGTCGGCGAAACGGCGGTGATTGAAGACGACGTATCGATTCTGCAATCCGTGACCCTGGGCGGTACCGGTAAAACCAGCGGCGATCGTCATCCGAAAATTCGCGAAGGGGTGATGATTGGCGCCGGGGCGAAAATCCTCGGCAATATCGAAGTTGGACGCGGGGCAAAAATCGGCGCGGGTTCGGTGGTGCTACAGCCGGTGCCGCCGCATACTACCGCCGCAGGCGTTCCCGCCCGCATTGTGGGCAAGCCGGAGAGCGATAAGCCCGCGATGGATATGGATCAGCACTTTAACGGCATACACCATACCTTCGAGTACGGCGACGGTATTTGATTGATTTCCCGGAGGCGATGCTGCGCATCTGTCCGGGCTACAAAACCGAGCGCTGTCTGGTAGCCCGGACAGGCGCTACGCGCCGCCTCCGGGAGAAAGCGAGCTCAGCTGCGCAGCACCGCGCCGGGATAGCCCAGCTGGCGCCAGGCTTCATAGACCACCACCGACACCGCATTTGACAGGTTCATGCTGCGGCTGTCCGGCATCATCGGAATACGGATTTTTTGTTCTGCCGGCAGAGCATCAAGAATGCTGCCCGGCAGTCCGCGGGTTTCCGGGCCAAACAGCAGAAAATCGCCGTCCTGATAGCTTACCGCGCTGTGCGCCGGCGTGCCTTTGGTCGTCAGGGCGAACAGGCGCTGCGGCTTTGCGCTTTCAATAAAGGCGGCGTAATCACCATGGCGCTGGACGGCAGCAAACTCGTGGTAATCCAGACCTGCGCGGCGAAGACGCTTATCGTCCCAGGCAAAACCCATGGGTTCGATAATATGCAGATTGAAGCCGGTGTTGGCGCACAGGCGGATGATATTCCCGGTATTTGGCGGGATTTCTGGTTCGAATAAGACGATGTTAAGCATGCTGCCCCCTTAATTGCGGGGGGCAGAATAGCAGATATTTGGTTAACCCTCACCCTGCTCCTCTCCCGGAAAGAGAGCGGGAGAAAACCGGCGCCGGCCTGTGAGCCGGATGGCCTGATGAGGACGTTAACCCGCCTGCCGGACGGTTCCCTCTCCCTGTGGGAGAGGGTCAGGGATAACCGCCGCGTTTCCTGCTTTGATCGCATCAAAGGTCCGCAGCGCATCGGCGTTCTGGACTAAAGATTCACGGCTGATTTCGCCGATGGTTTTCGCGCCGGTCAGCGTCATCGCCACCTTCATCTCTTTCTCTATCAGGTTCAGCAGATTGGCGACGCCCTGTTTGCCGTGCGTGGCCAGCGCATACAGATAAGCGCGGCCCAGCAGCACGCTATCGGCGCCGAGGGCAATCATCCGCACCACATCAAGGCCGTTGCGAATACCGCTGTCGGCAAGAATTGTGATATCGCCTTTAACCGCGTCGGCAATCGCGGGCAGGGCGCGAGCGGAAGAGAGCACGCCGTCGAGCTGGCGGCCGCCGTGGTTGGAAACCACGATCCCGTCAGCGCCGAAGCGCACCGCATCGCGGGCGTCTTCCGGATCGAGGATCCCCTTGATCACCATCGGACCGTCCCAAAAGTCGCGGATCCACTCAAGGTCTTTCCAGGAAATCGAAGGATCGAAGTTATTCGCCAGCCAGCCGATATAATCCTCCAGACCGGTCGGCTTGCCGAGGTAGGCGGAGATGTTGCCCAAATCGTGCGGACGGCCGTTTAACCCGACGTCCCATGCCCACTGCGGATGGGTCACCGCCTGCCAGTAGCGGCGCATTGCCGCGTTCGGGCCGCTCATCCCGGAGTGAGCATCGCGATAGCGCGCGCCGGGGGTCGGCATATCGACGGTAAAGACCAGCGTTGAACAGCCCGCCGCCTTCGCCCGCTCCAGCGCATTGCGCATAAAACCGCGGTCGCGCAGGACGTACAGCTGGAACCACATCGGGCGCTTAATGGTCGGGGCGACCTCTTCAATCGGGCAGACGGAAACGGTAGAGAGGGTAAACGGAATACCTTTTTCATCCGCCGCGCCGGCGGCCTGCACTTCACCGCGGCGGGCGTACATCCCGCACAGCCCCACCGGCGCCAGCGCCGTTGGCATCGCCAGCTTTTCGTTGAATAAGGTGGTTTCCAGGCTCAGGTCCGACATATTGCGCAGAATGCGCTGGCGGAGCGCGACGTCGGACAGGTCCTCAACGTTGCGGCGCAGGGTGTGCTCGGCGTAAGCGCCGCCGTCGATATAGTGGAACAGGAACGGTGGCAGGATACGCTGTGCGGCGGCGCGGTAGTCGCTGGCGGCGGAAATAATCATCACAAGTTCTCCCTGGAATTTTCGTTATGGTCACCGGGCAGGCGGGTAATTCGCGCCTGGCGGGCCTGGTCTTCATCAAAGCGTTTGATGGTGGCGTGAACAAAGCCCAAATGGGCCATCATCGCCTGTCTGGCACCTTCCGGGTCACCGGCGATAATCGCCTCCATGACCGCCTGGTGCTGTTCGGTCAGGCGAGCGAAGACCGGCGGGACGAGATACATCCGCTGGCGGCTCTCCTTGACTGAGGACTGTAAAAGGTCAAAAAAACCGCGCATGGTTTGCAGCAGCACCACGTTGTGCGACGCTTCGGCGATCGCCAGATGGAAGCGGACATCGGCCTGCGAGGCCAGGTCAGGGTCTTCGCTTTGGGTGGCTTCAAAGCAGAGGCGGATTTTCTCTTTTTCGGCATCGGTTGCCCGCATCGCCGCATGCCAGGCGGTACTGGCTTCGATGGCGTGACGGGCTTCGAGGATGTCAAAGCTGTAATCGGGGTCGTCGGAGAGCAGCGTCTTCAGCGGTTGAACGATGTTTTGCTCCGACCACGCTTCGTGCTGCCAGCGCACAAAGGTGCCGCCGCCGCGACGGCTGAGCAGCACCCCTTCGTTGACCAGCATCGCCAGCGCTTCGCGCAGCGAATTGCGCGATACGCCCAGCAGCGCCGCCAGCTGACGTTCGGCGGGCAATCGCATGCCCGCCTCCAGCTTTTGTTCTTCAATCAGCGCCCGCACGCGACGGGCGACGTCGTCGGCAAGGCGTTTTGGCATCACTATCACGGGATCATCCAGGTTAAGACATATGCCTGCAGCGTGGTGATAACGCCGACCATACAGGTGAAAATCAGGCTGTGTTTGACGGTAAAACGGAACAGATCGGACTCCTTACCTACCAGACCGACCGCCGCACAGGCGATGGCGATAGACTGCGGAGAGATCATTTTCCCGGTCACGCCGCCGGTGGTGTTTGCTGCGACCAGCAGGATATCGGAGACGCCAATCTGCTGGGCCGCCGTAGCCTGCAGCGCGGCAAACAGCGCGTTAGACGAGGTATCCGAACCGGTCAGAAATACCCCCAGCCAGCCGAGGAACGGCGAGAAGAAGGTAAACGCATGACCGGTGTGCGCCAGCGCAAGCGCCAGCGTTGAGGATAGACCGGAATAGTTGGAAATAAAGGCGAACGCCAGCACCATGCCGATGGAGTAAATCGGCAGCGCCAGCTCTTTCAGCGTGCTGCCAAAGGTCGAGATCGCGTCTTTCGGCTTCATGCGCAGCCAGACGATGGAAAGCAGCGCGGCGAACAGGATGGCGGTGCCGGTGGCGGAGAGCCAGTCAAACTTATAGACCGCGGCGTACGGCGTGGCTTCGCTAACCACCGGCGGCATGCGGGCCACCATCTTGTCGAGGAACGGCACGGAAATATTAATCACAAAATCGTACATCGCGCCGCCGGGGGCGAAGAGCGCTTTGAACGGCGGCACACTCCACAGGGTCACCGTCGCGGTCAGAAACAGGAACGGCGACCAGGCGCGAATCACCTGTCCCGGCGTGTAATGCGTGCGGGCCAGGTTCATATCGACCTGCGATGCGCCCATATCGCCGAAGCGGAAGATGCGTACCGGCTGCCAGCGTTTGAGGAACAGCGTCAGACAGACCAGCGATACCAGCGAAGAGATAATGTCCGGCAGCTCCGGGCCGAGGAAGTTAGAGCTGAGGTACTGAGCGATAGCAAAGGAGCCGCCGGCGACCATGACCGCAGGCCAGGTCTCTTTAATGCCGCGCCAGCCGTCCATAATCGCCATGATCCAGAACAGGACGATGATGGTCAGGAACGGCAGCTGACGGCCAACCATCTGGCCGATTTCGAAGCTGTCGAGGCCCGTCACCTGTCCGGCTACCAGAATCGGAATGCCCATCGCGCCAAACGCGACCGGCGCGGTGTTAACAATCAGACACAGGCCCGCCGCATACAGCGGGTTAAAGCCGAGCCCCACCAGCAGCGCTGCGGTGATGGCGACCGGCGCGCCAAAACCGGCGGCCCCTTCGAGGAACGCGCCGAAGGAGAAACCGACAATCAGCATTTGCAGACGCTGATCCGGGGTAATCGACAAAATCGATGAGCGGATAATGTCGAACTGCCCGGTTTTCACCGAGATTTTATAGACGAAGACCGCAGCGATAATAATCCACGCGATTGGCCACAGGCCGTAGAAGAAGCCGTAGATGACGGAGGCCAGCGCGTGGTCAACCGGCATTTTGTAGAACAGCAGAGCGACGGAGAGCGCAATGAGCACGGTCCAGGTCGCGGCAACGTACCCTTTCAGCTTGAGCTTTATCAGGGCAAAAAAGAAAAACAGAATCGGTAGCGATGCGATAAGACTCGATAGCCAGATGTTGCCGGCCGGATCGTAATTTTGTTGCCAGAGGTTCATGCAGGTCTCCATCGGGCCGTTATGATGCCGTGCTGAGTCTTGCGCTCTTAGCAGGTCACATCATTTGTAAAATTGGCCCAGCCAAATTGCGATTGTAGGATTAACGACAACGAATGGTTAATCAAATGTTATTGATGAGCAATATGTCTGTGACGAAAAATGATGGATATGTGAACCATTGGACGATTTAAGAAAACATTGGTAGGGCCAATTAGTGGGGAATGACGTTTGAAACAGAGCCTGTCCCGGAGGCGATGCTGCGCATCTGTCCGGGCTACCGGCCCGCAGACGGCGGTGAACCCGTAGCCCCGGTAAGGCGTTAGCCGCGACCGGGGAGCAGAGTGCAGAGTAGCTGAATTTCCCGGAGACGATGCTGTGCATCTGTCCGGGCTACCCTCTCGCAGAGGGCAGTGAACCCGTAGCCCGGCTAAGCGTAGCGCGAGCCGGGAGATTCACGGGATGAAGATATCAGAACGCGGTTTTTGAGAAGCCGGTCATCTCTTTGAGGCCCATTTCGCGGCCCAGCGCGGTCATCGGGTGGACAACAACCAGACCGCGTACGCTTTTCTTGAGCTTACCCATATCGGCCTGCTCTTTTTTGGTGATGGCGCGGCGATGCGGCATGCTCATCAGCTTTTGCGCTTCTTTGCTCAGCTTCTGGCCCTGAACCTCACGCAGGCGAACGAGTTCCGTCTCAATGGTGGCTTTCTCTTTTTCCAGCTCGGCGTATTTTTCTGCGGCGTCGACCAGGGACAGGTCGGCCTGCTGATGATGGATAGCGTCAAGACGATCGCTCAGACGTTTAATTTCGTTTTTTTCGACTTCTTTCATGGTGGCTTAATCTATTAAGAAAGGGGCGTTATCAGACTATAGTATGTGCTGTCGCTTGGGTTGTGGGTAGTTATTTATCAAAACGTCGCCGTTTTTTGCTCATAACAACCGCAGCGGCATATTATAACTTATTGAACATAAAAATTATTTTAACCCAGAGTTGGCGAATATTCATTTCTGTGAAGCCTGACGGCCATTCAGCACGTTTTCCTCATCTGAAACCCTGTTTTTGGCTAATCCTTAATAGGATCATTCCCCCAAAAGAGGAGAGCGTGATGGCGAAAATAGGCGACAGCGTACCGCGCATTATTGATAAAGCCGTAGATTTTATGGCTTCAAGTCAGGCTTTTATGGAATATCTAAAAAAATCTCCGCGTTTGCAGCATATACCGCCGGATATCCCGGCAGATAAAGAAGCGCTATTTCTGCGGCGTCTTGAGTATTATCGTCAGCTTTATCGGCCGACGTGCGACCAGCAAGAGCCAGAATCAGAGCGTTGATTTTTGAAAGGCTTTTTTTAAGCTGATTTTAGAAATCAGCTCGGTCAGAGATAGCATCATTGTGGAACGTACGACCTGCTGGTAGCGCAGCTTTTGCATTGCCAGCAGTTCAGCATCGCTCTCATCAAATTGCGGCGTGGGCGGCAGGGCGGCGACGCAGTGCAGCTCGCCAAACGGTCCGAGGATCTCATCGTCGGTAAAGCTATACTCATTACCGTCGTGATTCAGCTCTTCGCGCAGGGCCATCAGCAGTTCAGCGTCTTCATATTCGGCGCGGCTAATCACCCCAAGGCCGTAAATCAGCTTCAGGCGTACAGAAAGGTCGCCAAGCGGCCCGTCGCCGTCCAGCAACGGCTCCACTGCGTATTTCACCGCGTAGTCGTCTTTACGGAATACCTGAAGCACCAGAATATTGACCGCTTCCGTCAGCAGTTCAACGGTGGCGATCAGGAAGCTTCTTACGGTTTTGCCAGCATTCAGACGTTCAAGCACACGGTTTTCAAATGCCTGTGTTTCTTCCATTATTGCCTGCATATCTGACATGAGTAATGGGCGCGGTTCGGACCGCGCCAGGTCTTGCCTCATTTGGTGGCGTTATAGTCGTTAACGGCTTCCGCCACCACCTCGCTTGCTGCGTCCAGACCCGAAATCTGCGCCAGCGCGGCCTGTGGGCCTTTCTCGGCAATCAGCGCCGCCAGTTCCTGCGCCTGCGGGTCTTCTTCGCTGCGGAAGTGCATGGCAGCGGCGATCCCTTTCACCAGATTCCGGTGCGGAAGGCCGTATTCCAGCGTACCGAGCAGCGGCTTAATTAAGCGGTCGCCCGCGCTCAGTTTGCGCAGCGGCTGGCGGCCAACGCGCTCAACGTCATCCTTCAGATACGGGTTCTCAAAACGACCGATAATTTTCTGGATGTAAGCGGCGTGCTTTTGCGCATCAAAGGCATAGCGTTTGATCAGCACTGCGCCGCTCTCTTCCATGGCGCCTTTGACCACGGCGCGAATGTGCTCATCAAGAATCGCGTCGCGAATCGTCTGATGACCCGCCAGTTTTCCGAGGTAGGCGGTTATAGCATGTCCGGTGTTTAAGGTGAATAGCTTACGTTCGACAAATGCCATCAGGTTATCGGTTAATTCCATACCTAGGATGTTCGGCAGTTCGCCTTTGAACTGGGTCTTATCGACAATCCACTCGCTGAAGGTTTCCACGGTGACTTCCAGCGGATCGTGAGTGGCGGAAGCCGACGGCGGAACGATGCGGTCAACGGCGGAATCAACGAAGCCGACGTTGGCTTCAACCCAGGCTTTGTCTTCTTCGGCGAGGGCGTTAAAAACGTGACCCTTCAGCTGGGTGGTGCCGCGGACCATGTTCTCGCAGGCGATGATATTCAGCGGGGCGGTAATCCCCTGCGCCTTACGTTTGGCCAGACCTTTGGCAATCGCCGGGGCGATGCGTTCCAGCACGACCGGGCCGACGGCGGTGGTCACCAGATCCACGCTGGCAATCAGCTCTACAACTTCGTCGCCGATGCTGCTGACGGCATCAACGCCGGAAACGGTATCGACCTGCTCATTCTCGCCGACCACGTGAACCTGGTAGCTATGACGGGCATTCAGGGCATCGAGCACGACCTGATTTACATCCGCAAACGTCAGCTGTATCCCCGCGTCCGCCAGCAGTTTGCCGATAAAGCCACGACCGATATTACCTGCGCCAAAATGTAATGCTTTCATAGTATTAACCTTCAATTAATGTTTTTACCTGAGAGGGCTGGGGTCAGGCGTTTCCCTCACCCCAACCCTCTCTCCCCACGCGTAAGGAGAGAGGGGGGCGTTGCCCGGCGCACCGCCGGGTGACGGATTACGCTTTCAGCAGCGTCAGAACTTCTTCAACGCTGGTGGTTTTTGCCAGACGCTCAATGACCGATTCATCGTCCAGCGCGTTGGTCAGGCTGGTAATCACCTGGATATGTTCGTTATTACGCGCGGCAATACCGATAACCAGGCGAGCCACCTCGTCCTCTTCTTCGCCGAAGCGTACGCCTTCCGGGTATTGGCAGAAGACGATGCCGGTTTTCAGAACGCGATCTTTGGCTTCGATAGTGCCGTGCGGGACCGCGATGGACTCACCCAGATAGGTGGAGGTCAGCTTTTCACGGTCCAGCATCGCCTGGACGTATTCCGGCTCAACGTAGCCGCCTTTCACCAGCTGCTCGCCGGCAAACAGAATCGCTTCTTCTTTGGTCGCGGCTTTACGACCGAGGAAGATGTTTTCCGCGCCGAGTTTGAACAGATTGGTGTCAGACGCATCGAAGCTGTCTTTCAGGCTGTCGCGGACTTTCTCTTCGTTATCCGTGTGGCGCTGCGCCGAAACCAGACGTTCGGTCAGGCTGGTGTACAGGCCGCTGTCGAGGAAGTTGGTCAGCGAAATATGCTGCGCCTGCGGCACCTGACGCATCGCACGCTCGGTCAGGTCGCGGTGGGTGATGACCAGGTCAACATCCGGCGGCAGGTTGTTGATCGCACTGTTAGTCACGGAGATGTTGCTCAGCCCGGCATCCTGCACTTTTTTACGCAGCACGCCTGCGCCCATCGCGCTGGAGCCCATACCTGCGTCGCAGGCGACGATGATTTTACGCACGTGGCTCAGGTCGTTCGCGACATCGCCAGCGGCCAGCGGCGTGGCGCCGCCTTTGGACTGCGCTTTCATATCCTGCATGCGACGGGTCGCGGCTTCGATATCATCTTCTTCTTTAACTTTGCTGGTTTTCAGCAGCACGGCTGCGACCACGAAGGAGACGGCCATCGCCGCAATAATCGCCGCGATGTTAGCAAAGTAAGCGCCTTTCGGCGTCATCGCCAGCACGGCGAGGATAGAACCCGGAGAAGCCGGAGAGACCAGCCCGCCGTTGAGGATAGTCAGGGTGAATACGCCGGTCATCCCGCCGAGGATAACGGCCAGAATCAGACGCGGGTTCATCAGCACGTACGGGAAGTAAATCTCGTGAATACCGCCGAGGAAGTGGATGATTGCCGCACCGCCTGCAGACTGTTTCGCGCTGCCGCGGCCGAAGAACATATACGCCAGCAGGACGCCCATCCCCGGACCCGGGTTAGCTTCAATCAGGAAGAAGATGGATTTGCCCAGCTCGTGGGATTGCTGAATACCCAGCGGCGAGAAAATACCGTGGTTAATGGCGTTGTTGAGGAACAGGATTTTCGCCGGTTCAACAAAGATAGAGGTCAGCGGCAGCATCTCGTGCGCCACCATGAAGTTAACGCCTGCGGCCAGAATTTTCGACAGGACTTCAACCGCCGGGCCAATGCCGAGGAACGCCAGAATGGCGAGGATCATACCGATGATGCCCGCGGAGAAGTTATTCACCAGCATCTCAAAACCGGATTTGATCTTACCGTCTACCCAGACGTCGAATTTTTTAATTGCCCAGCCGCCCAGCGGACCGGCGATCATGGAGCCGAGGAACATCGGCATATCCGCGCCGACGATAACGCCCATGGTGGTAATCGCGCCGACCACGCCGCCGCGCTCGCCGCCAACCAGCTTACCGCCGGTATAACCGATCAGCAGCGGCAGCAGATAGGTGATCATCGGACCGACCAGCTTCGCCAGCGTTTCGTTCGGTAACCATCCTGTCGGAATGAATAGTGCGGTGATAATACCCCACGCGATAAACGCGCCGATATTTGGCATCACCATATTGCTGAGGAAACGACCAAAGCTTTGCACTTTGATCTTGATATCGGATGACATAAAACACCCCTTCTTCTGTTTTTGCTATCGGCAGGCTGAAAGCCCGAGGCTTGTTGTTAATAAGGCGGCAGAGGTAGCCGGGCCCTGAGTGATAGTGCGAAATCTGGCACTGAATCGTTAAGCTGTCCAGTCGGTGGATTTTTATGTGATTTGGATCACATGAATATAGGGCGATGATGGTCTTTTGTAGTGATCTCCATCACAAAATGGATGTGTAAAAAAACAACAGACCGGGTTTTAAGGGGGGATAATGCATTTTTATGTGATGAAAATCACAAATTTACTTTGACGTTTTGTTATTTGTTTGTGATGTTCGTCACAAAATATTTTCACCAGGATTTAGCCCGGTGTGATCTCGCGCAGGTTATGCCGCGTTCCGCTTGCTGATACGTCACTCAGCAACGCAATCGCTTAAAGAACATTTTAGTCGTCAATGGCGAAAATGATACGGGTGAATTATGCTCATTTTGTCGGCCCTTTTTTGATCCGGCCCGGCACACATCCTGAAAATAATTAGCGTAAATCCGAGGAAATTATGTTTCTCAATTATTTTGCGCTCGGCGTTCTGATCTTTGTATTTCTGGTGATTTTTTATGGAATCATCATTCTCCATGATATTCCTTACCTGATCGCGAAGAAACGTAATCACCCGCATGCCGATGCGATTCACGTCGCGGGCTGGGTGAGCCTTTTTACGCTGCACGTCATTTGGCCGTTTTTATGGATTTGGGCCACGCTTTACCGGCCAGAACGCGGCTGGGGCATGCAGCATCGGCGGGACGAGACGCCGTCTGAGGCGGCGGAAGAGGGGGACGACATCAGCGAACTGCGCCAGCGGGTTATCGCGCTTGAGCAGCAAATAACCGGTCTCAGACCGTCAGCTCAACCTCCTTCGGTGGAGAAATAACTCATGGATCTGCTGATTATTTTGACCTATGTGGCGATTGCCTGGTCGATATTTAAAATATTTAAGATCCCGGTAAATAAATGGACGGTTCCCACCGCGGCGCTGGGCGGCGTATTTATTGTTAGCGCGCTTATCTTATTAATGAACTACAACCATCCGTATACCTTTACCGCGCAAAAAGCGGTTATTTCTATTCCTATTACGCCGCAGGTTACCGGAGTGGTCAGCAGCGTCACGGATAAAGCAAATCAACGGGTTAAAAAGGGCGAGGTGCTGTTTACCATCGATCCGGTGCGTTATCAGGCGCGGGTGGACCGGCTACAGGCCGACCTTGTTACCGCGCTGCACAGTATCAATACCCTTAAAGCCCAGCTTTCTGAGGCTCAGGCCAACACCACGCGCGTTTCGGCGGAGCGCGACCGTCTGTATAAGGATTATCAGCGCTACCTGAAAGGAAGCCAGGCGCGGGTCAATCCGTTTTCGGAAAGCGATATCGATAATGCCCGGCAAAACTACCTCGCCCAGGATGCGATGGTGAAAGGATCGGTGGCGGAGCAGGCGCAAATTCAGGGCCAGCTCGACAGCATGATAAACGGCGAACAGTCGCAGGTGGTAAGCCTGCGCGCGCAGCTGGCGGAGGCGAAATATAACCTCGATCAGACGACCGTGCGCGCGCCCAGCGATGGCTATATCACCCAGGTGTTAATTCGTCCTGGGACCTATGCCGCCTCGCTGCCGCTGCGTCCGGTGATGGTCTTTATCCCCCAGCAAAAACGGCTGATTGTGGCGCAGTTCCGGCAAAATTCGCTGCTCAGGCTGGAGAAGGGCGACGATGCTGAAGCGGTGTTCAACGCGCTGCCGGGACAGGTCTTTCGCGGCAAGCTGGTGAGCATCCTGCCAGTCGTACCAGGGGGAACATACCAGGCGCAGGGCACGCTGCAGGCGCTGACGGTGACGCCGGGCACCGACGGCGTGCTGGCGACCATTGAGCTGGAGCCCGATGCCGCCGTAGACGCCCTGCCTGACGGCATTTACGCCCAGGTGGCGGTCTACTCCGATCATTTCACCCACGTTTCGGTGATGCGCAAGGTGCTGCTGCGGATGACCAGCTGGATGCACTATCTCTATCTGGACCATTAGCGGGGTCGGTCCGGCATGAGGTGATTTCTCTCTCTGCTATTTGCCTGCGCCTGCGCCATACTTACTACTTTGTTGGCGAAAGGAGCAGGCAATGAAACTGATCGGCAGCTACACCAGTCCCTTTGTGCGCAAAATTTCCGTCATACTGCTGGAAAAAGCGATTCCCTTCGAGTTCGTCAACGAATTCCCTTACCACGAGACCAACGGCGTGGCGCAGTACAATCCGCTGGGAAAAGTCCCCGCGCTGGTCACCGACGACGGTGAATGCTGGTACGACTCGCCCATTATTGCGCAATATCTGGAGCTGCTCGGCATCGCGCCGGATATGTTGCCTGCGGCGCCGAAGGCTGCGCTGAAATTGCGTCAAATTGAAGCGCTGGCTGATGGCGTGATGGAGGCTGCGCAAACGCTGGTACGGGAGAAAACGCGCCCGGCGGCCCAGCAGTCGGAAAGCGAACTGCTGCGCCAGCGTGAAAAAATTGCGCGCGGGCTTGATGCGCTGGAAGGGTATGCCAGTGACGGGACATTACGTCCTGATGAGGTCAATCTGGCAACCATTTCCGCAGCCTGCGCCATTGCTTATCTCAATTTCCGCCGCGTCGCGCCGGGCTGGTGCGCCACCCGACCGAAGCTGGTGCGCCTGGTGGATTCTCTCTTTCAACGCGCCAGCTTTGCGCGCACTGAACCGCCGGTGAGTTGACCCAGACAGGTAACAGTTTTTGCGCGGAGGCATTACAATTGCTGCTCATTTGTTGACTCCCTCTCCCGTCGGGAGGGGGGAAAATAGGTTCATTCATGACTAGCGAAATTCGTGCGCTTTATACCCGGCTTCCGGCCATCGACCGTTTACTCCGCGACCCCGCATTTTCACCGCTGTTGATGCAATACGGTCACGCCCAGACGGTGGCGCAGCTGCGTCAGATGCTGGACGAGGCGCGGGAATACATCCGCCTGAACCAGACGCTGCCGGACTGGTGCGAAGCATGGCTAATGGAGACCTCGCGTCGTTTGACGCAGCGACAGCAGAGCGCGCTGCGCCCGGTGTTCAACCTGACCGGTACCGTGCTGCACACCAACCTTGGGCGGGCGATTCAGGCGGAAGCGGCGGTAGAGGCGGTGACCCAGGCGATGCGCGCGCCGGTGACGCTGGAATACGATCTTGACGATGCCGGACGCGGCCACCGCGATCGCGCGCTGGCCGACCTGCTTTGCCAGATCACCGGCGCGGAAGACGCCTGTATCGTCAACAATAACGCGGCGGCGGTGCTGCTGATGCTGGCGGCAACCGCCGGCGGCAGTGAGGTGGTGGTGTCGCGCGGCGAGCTGGTGGAGATCGGCGGCGCGTTTCGTATTCCCGACGTGATGCGCCAGGCGGGCTGCGTTCTGCATGAAGTCGGGACCACTAACCGCACCCACGCGAAAGATTATCGTCAGGCGGTGAATGACAATACCGGCCTGCTGATGAAGGTGCACACCAGCAACTACAGTATTGAGGGCTTTACTAAAGCGGTCGATGAAGCGGCGCTGGCGGAGATTGGCCGCGAACTCAATATCCCGGTGGTGGCCGATCTCGGCAGCGGCTCGCTGGTGGATTTAAGCCAGTACGGCCTGCCGAAAGAGCCGATGCCGCAGGAGATGATTGCCGCCGGCGTCAGCCTGGTGAGCTTCTCCGGCGATAAACTGCTGGGCGGCCCGCAGGCGGGAATTATCGTCGGTAAAAAAGCGCTGATCGCGCGTTTGCAGAGCCATCCGCTTAAGCGTGCCCTGCGGGCGGATAAAATGACCCTCGCGGCGCTGGAGGCCACGCTGCGCCTCTATCTGCATCCGGAAAAGCTGGCCGCTGAACTGCCGACCCTGCGTCTGCTGACTCGCCAGGCGGACGAGATCCGCCTGCAGGGCGAGCGCATGCGGGCCGCGCTGGCTGCACATTATGCTGATTTTGACCTGCGGGTCGAGCCATGCCTGTCGCAGATCGGCAGCGGCTCGCTGCCGGTGGATCGCTTGCCCAGCGCGGCGTTGACGCTGACTCCGCGCGATGGCCGCGGCAGTCGGCTGGAAGCTCTGGCGGCACGCTGGCGTCAGTTGCCCGTGCCGGTTATTGGCAGGATCTACGATGGCCGCCTGTGGCTGGACCTGCGCTGTCTTGAGGATGAATCCCGGTTTATGGAGATGTTATTGAGATGATTATTGCCACCGCCGGACACGTTGACCACGGCAAAACCACACTGCTGCAGGCGATTACCGGTATCAACGCCGATCGCCTGCCGGAAGAGAAAGCGCGCGGGATGACTATCGACCTCGGCTACGCCTACTGGCCGCAGCCCGACGGGCGGGTGCTGGGTTTTATCGACGTTCCCGGCCACGAAAAGTTTTTGTCCAATATGCTGGCCGGCGTCGGCGGTATCGATCACGCGCTGCTGGTGGTGGCCTGCGATGATGGCGTGATGGCGCAAACCCGCGAACATCTGGCGATCCTCCAGCTTACCGGGCAGCCAACGCTAACCGTGGCGCTGACCAAAGCGGACCGCGTAGAAGCGGCGCGGATTGAGGAGGTGGAGGCGGAAATCGACGCGGTGCTGGCGGAGTTCGGCTTTACCGGCGCGACCCTGTTTGCCGTCGCGGCGACGGAAGGACGGGGCATCGCCGAGCTGCGCGAGCATCTCCTGCAGCTCTCCGCGCGTGCGCACCCGCAGCATCAGCGCTTTCGCCTGGCCATCGACCGGGCATTTACCGTCAAAGGCGCGGGGCTGGTGGTTACCGGGACCGCGTTATCCGGCGAGGTCAACGTTGGCGATACGCTGTGGCTGACCGGCGTGGATAAACCGATGCGCGTGCGCGGTCTGCACGCGCAGAATCAGCCGGTTGAGCAGGCCTGGGCCGGCCAGCGCATTGCCCTGAATATTGCCGGCGATGCGCAAAAAGAGGAGCTCAACCGCGGCGACTGGCTGCTGGCGGTACCGCCGCCGGAAGCCTCTGAGCGGGTCATCGTTGAACTGCAGTGCCATACGCCGCTTAGCCAGTGGCAGCCGCTGCATATCCACCACGCCGCCAGCCATATTACCGGCCGCGTGTCGCTGCTCGAAGGCGCGCTGGCGGAGCTGGTTCTCGATACGCCGCTGCGGCTGGCGGATAACGACCGTCTGGTGCTGCGCGATATTTCCGCGCGCCTGACGCTGGCCGGTGCGCGAGTGGTGACCCTCAATCCGCCGCGCCGGGGCAAGCGTAAGCCGGAGTATTTACAGTGGCTGCACGCGCTGGCCGCCGCGCAGGGCGATGACGTCCAGGCCCTGGATATTCACCTTCAGCGCGATGCGGTGCGCCTCGATGATTTCGCCTGGGCGCGTCAGCTCAGCCGCGAGGGCCTCAACGCGCTGATTCACCGCCCTGACTATCTGCAGGCGGGAAATAGCCTGCTGAGCGCCCCGCTCGCCGCGCGCTGGCAGCGGAAGCTGCTCGATGCCCTGGCGCGCTATCACGATCAGCATCGCGATGAGCCAGGACCGGGCCGCGAACGCCTGCGGCGTATTGCGCTGCCGATGGAAGATGAAGCGCTGGTGCTGCTGTTGATTGAGCAGATGCGCGAAAGCGGCATTGTTCACAGCCACCACGGCTGGCTGCATCTGCCGGAGCATAAAGCGGGCTTTACCGACGAGCAGCAGGCCATCTGGCAGCGGGTTGCCGGGCTGTTTGCCGATGAGCCATGGTGGGTGCGCGATCTGGCGCGGGAAGCCAACGTAGAAGAGTCGTTAATGCGGGCGGTATTACGCCAGGCGGCGCAGCAGGGGATGATTACCGCGATCGTGAAAGATCGCTACTATCGCAACGATCGGATTGTGGCGTTTGCCAAAATGATCCGCGATCTGGATCTGGAAAGGGGCTCAACCTGCGCGGCGGATTTCCGCGATACGCTGAACGTCGGGCGCAAGCTGGCGATTCAGATCCTCGAATATTTCGACCGCATCGGTTTTACCCGCCGTCGCGGCAACGATCATATTCTGCGCGATAAGGCATTGTTCCTTTAGCATAAGCAGGTAGTCCCGGGTCGCGGCGTGAACGCCTTACACGGGCTACGATAACCGTTACCCATGTATCCGGTCTAAAGTGTTACCCATGTTTCCGGTTCATACCGCAGCGCCACCGGGGAATGCTCACACTCACATTTACGCTTCCGCTTCGTTCACCCAGATGCGCATCTCGCCTTCGCCGCGGTTGGCCCAGCTAAACCACGGAATAAAGGTTAATACTTGCGGCTGACGGGAGGACGGCGCGCGGTCATAGTGCCATAGGGCCTGGTTTTCGGCATCTTCCGCCGTTTGCTTATAGCCCGGCGCCTGGAGAAGTATCTTGCGGGCAAAAATCCCTTTGCCTTCGACAGTGCTAAACCGGGCGTCGCGCGGCAGCTGCAGGTTATGCAATTGCTCGCCGTTATCCGCCTGCTCCAGGCAGTAAACCAGCGGACCGCGCTGGACGGCGACCTGGCCTGCCTGGTGGCGCACCAGCGGGTTACCGTAAATGCGGCGCACCGGCATCGGCAGGGTTAACTGTAGCGTGTCGCCCTCCTGCCAGAGATGGCTGATGTGCAGATACCCTTTGCGCACGTCCTGCGTAACCGGCGCGCCGTTGAGCGTGACCTGCGGCTTATCGCACCAGTCCGGCAGACGCAGCGCCAGGGTATGATTAACCGGTGAAGATGAATCGATGACTATCTTCACCTGTTCCTGCCACGGATAGTTGCCGCTGATGCGCAGGCGTAGCGCCTCATTGCCCACCGGGATCTCCACGCTGTTGCCGACATACAGGTTGATGTACAGGACGTCGCCGTGCGGCGTGTAGATATAGTGCCCCAGCGAGGTCAGCACCCGTGCGATATTCGGCGGACAGCAGGCGCAGCCGAACCAGCGCTGACGGACGGGCTTAACGTGATCGTAAATATGGTTGAATTTTAAGGATTTTGGATGCACTTCCAGCGGATTGACGTAGAAGAAGTGCTTGCCGTCGAGCGCCATTCCACCCAGCACGGTGTTATACAGCGCGCGCTCCATCACGTCGGCATATTGGCTGTCGGCTTCCATCTCCAGCATCCGGCGGGCAAACATCATCAGGCCAATGGAAGCACAGCTTTCGGCATAGACCGTGTCGTTTGGCAGGTCATAGTCGCTGCTGAAGGCCTCCCCGCTGCTCTGCGAACCGATTCCGCCGGTGATATACAGCTGACGCCGGGCCATATTTTTCCACAGGCGCAGGCAATCCCGGCGCTTGCCCTCGTCCTGACTTAAACGGGCGAGGTGGGCAACGCCGGTCATCAGATAGACGAAACGCACCGCGTGGCCGATGGCGACCGGTTGTTCGGAAATCGGCTGATGCGCCTGGCTGTAGGGTTTATCCATCACCATCCACGCCGGACCGTAGGTGTTCCAGTAGGAGGTTTTGCCGCGCTTCTCATATTCGATATCGTAAAAATGCGGCTGCGTTCCGCGCGCCTCAACGAAGTACTTCACCAGCGCGATATAGCGCGGCTCCTGAGTGACGTCATACAGGCGCATTAACGCCAGCTCGATTTCCGGATGGCCAGGGTAGCCGTGCAGCTGGTTATCTCCGGGGCCAAACACGCTATCGATGTGGTCGGCGAGGCGGCAGACGACATCCAGCAGACGACGTTTGCCTGTGGCCTGGAAGAAGGCGACACCCGCTTCAATCATGTGCCCGGCGCAGTACAGTTCGTGGCATTCGGCGAGGTTGGTCCAGCGCTCCTCTGGCGCTTTGACCGTGAAATATGTATTCAGATAGCCATCTTCACACTGGGCGGCCGCGACCAGTTCAATCACCTCATCGGCGGTTTTTTCCAGCCCGGCGTCCGGCTTCTGACACAGCGACCAGGCCACCGCCTCCAGCCATTTCGCCACGTCGCTGTCCTGAAAGACCATGCCGTAGAATTCGCCCTCCTGTCGCCCGGCGGCGATGCGGAAGTTCTCTATCGCATGGCTCGGGTCCGCCTCCTCGATACGGTCGTTCAGCGCATCCCACTGATAAGGGATCACCACATCGCGCACCAGCTGCTGGTACTGGCCGAGGAACGGGTCGTTGATTTTCAGTTTGTGCAGATCGACTTCCATAACAGACATGGCGGACTCCTTAAGGCTGAACATGACGCGTACGCAGATCGCTGGCGATGCGCGCCATCATCGGATTGTTGAGCTTGCAGGCGCGAATGGAAAAGGCCAGCAGCAGATGGAACAGGGCGGGCAGCAGGGTCTCCATGGAGGCGATACCCGCCAGTGATGATGCCGTTTGGTTTTCTACGCCCGGCTGATAGGCCACGTAGATAAACACGAGGCTGATAATGCCGGCGCTGGAGGCCCACGCCAGCTTGATAAAGAACAGGTTAAAGGCGAAGTTCATCCCGGAAGAACGCACGCCGGTTTTCCATTCGCCGTAGTCGTCGGAGAAGGCCATCAGCGAAAAGTGCAGCGGCAGGGTAAAGCCGAGAATAATGCCGTTGCCGAGGATGACGACCAGCCACAGGGTCTGGTACGCCTGCCCGGTTGGCAAAAACCACATCGCCACGGCCAGCGCGGCCAGCGCCAGGTTGGTATAGTAGTAGAGTTTGACGGTATCAAAGCGGCGCGAGAGCAGGTTGATGATGACGGAACCCGCAATCGAGGCGAAGGTTACCATGGTGAAGAATAGCGAGGTGTAGCCGGTGGAGCCGCCCAGCACGTAGGTGATGAAGTACATGTAGCCGCCGCCGCGGATATTGAAGACGTTGATGAGCAGAAATGACATCACCAGCATCAGCAGCAACTGGTCGTTTTTACGCAGCCCGGCGATGTGCTCGCGCAGGGTAAATTTCCCCATGACATCCAGCGAGACGCGTTCGCGAACCCAGAAGAAGCAGCACAGGAACATCGCCACCGCGATGGTGCAGAGTACGCCGACGCCGTACTGATACCCCTGTGCGGTATCGCCCTGGCCGAGCGCTTTTACCATCCACGGCAGCCCAACGGAGACTAAGAATCCCGCCACGCCGCACAGGACAAAGCGCCATGCCTGGCACGAGATAACCTCGCTATGACGCGTGGTCATCGTGTTGATCAGCGCGCAGTAGGGGACGTTTATCGCGGTGTAGCTCACCGACAGCAGCAGATAGGTGCCGAACGCCCAGGCGATTTTTACCCCCATGCTGGCGTCGGGCACGGTAAACGTCAGGACGCCGATAACGCCGATCGGCACGGCAATCCACAGCTGCCAGGGACGAAAGCGTCCCCAGCGGCTCTGGGTACGGTCGGCCAGCACGCCCATAATCGGGTCGGAAACGGCGTCGAAAACGCGCAGGGCCAGAAACAGGGTCCCGACCAGCGCGGGCGTCAGGCCGAAGACATCGGTATAGAAAAAAGTTAAAAAGTTCATGATCAGGCAGGTAATCACCGTCCCGCCCGCGTCGCCCAATCCGTAGCCTATTTTTTCCCGAAGGGATAATTTGTCGTCCTGGGCACGCTGTGCCAAATCAGTTGTGGTAATCGGAGCCGAAGTCATAAATAACTCCCGGAGATGATGTGCGAATAATATCCCGCTGAAGCGCGGGCTTTAATTGTGTTATTTGCAAATTACGTTATTTATTCTGCACTAAATGTTGAGGGCAACAAGGGAAGGAAAAAGTATAAAAAGAGGACGATTCCGACCTGATGGTAAAAATGTGATTTCGATCCAGCGGGCGGCTATTTTATCGTGAATAATCAAAGATAACAGGGGTTATTGGTGCTATTAAAAGCGGAATATTGAATGTCTATGCTTGAATTGTCCATGTCACTTCCGATTAAGGTGCAAAATGGTGGATTGTTTATTTCCCGAGGCATCGGCAGCCATCCGGCTCGTCAGCTTCACTCCTGGGAAATAATCTTTGTGGAAAAAGGAACATTAACGATCCGCGAAAACAACGAGATTTTTAGCGTCAACGCCGGGGAAAGTTTATTGCTCTGGCCGCGGCGTTTACACGTCGGAATCGGGCAATTTCCGGCAGATTTAAAATTCTACTGGCTGCATTTTGAAATGACCTCCGGTGAAAACGTTTCGCTGCCTGAGGCGCTGCTGTCGATTCCGCAGCACACGCGCGTCAGCGAGCCGCAGTATATTATTTCGTTGTTCCGCCAATTCTTACGCGAGCAGGAAAATATTCATCGTAGCGTGGCGCTGGAGCTGATCCTGCTGCTGATTCTGCAGCAAGTTTCGGCGGCAGCGGGCGAACAGCCCGCCGACAGCCCCGGCAACGCGCTGGCGTGGAGAGCCCAGCAAATCATTCGTACCCGGTTTCATTTGCCCCTTTCCGCATCCACGCTGGCGCAGGAGCTGCACTGCAACGCCGATTATCTGGGGCGGATTTATCGCCATGTTTTCCGGCTGACCTTAACCGAAGCGCTGCACCGTCAGCGGGTGAGGGCGGCGGAAAAGCTGCTTATCAGCGATTCCCTGTCGCTCACCGAGGTGGCGATGAAATGCGGATTTAACGATGTCGGCTATTTTCGCAAGATTTTCCGTAAGCATACCAGCCTGACGCCCGCGGCGTGGAAGCGTCGTTACTGCAAGGAACATATTAATTCGGCGTAGGGTTGATGGGTTTTTCCCGCCGGGGATGCGTAGCCCGGACAGATGCGCAGCATCGCCTCCGGGAAAATTCT
>NZ_JBEAIG010000010.1:0-72772 GCF_040064575.1 Klebsiella sp. CN_Kp106
GCGCGCAGAGTGGCTGAATTTCCCGGAGGCGATGCTGCGCATCTGTCCGGGCTACGGCACCGCAGACGGCAGTGAACCCACAAACCAGGCTGTGGGGGCACTGTTCGCCAGCAACAAAAAAAGCCCCATCAAGGGGCTCGACATTGCTGTGTGCTTATTATGTGGCGGGAGCCAGACCAGCCGCCGTCAGGCGACCTGTCCGGCAGCTCCCTCTGCAACCATTCGGTTATTTAGACAGCTCGGCGGTCATATGAACCTGGTTACCGGTATACGCTTCGGTAATGTGGTAAGACTGGCCCTGGTCTTTAGCAATGGCGGCGATTTTGGCTTCGGCGTTGTCCAGCGTATCAGCGGTTACGCTAACAGGCTGAGCGAAGCTAGCGAAAGAGACCAGAGACAGCATACCGGCAGCGGCAAGTAATTTTACGTTTTTCATGGTGTTTATCCTTTTAACTTTTATGGTGGAAAGCGTTGTTGCTTTCGATGGACTTATAATAAGTCTGCTAACTATAACGCGCGTTGCAAAAAGTGCGATTTAGATCACACTTTTGTGACGGTATGATGACGAATGTCTAAATTTTAATTTTTTATTTCCAATAAAAACAAACAGATGATTTATTCTGCAGCGTCTCTTTCGCCGTGGAAAACGATCTCAACAGCCGCGCAGTTTTCTCGCCTCGCGTGATTAATTATTTTTAATGTGAATGCATTGGCTGTTTTTTGAACAAATGGGGCGGCGATATTTCGCCCGTCAACGAAGCATTGAGCCAGGGTGAAAAGATACAGTGACCCTCACACAGATTGCGTGAGGACAATGGGATGATTGCCGTACTCTTTGAAGCCGAGGTCACTCCGGCGAGTCAGGAACGTTACTTAGCGCTGGCGGCGGAGCTGAAGCCGCTGCTGAACAATATTGACGGTTTTATTGCCATTGAGCGTTTCCAAAGCCTGACCACACCGGGGAAAATTTTGTCGCTCTCCTGGTGGCGGGATGAGGAAGCGGTGCAGGCGTGGAAACGCAACCTTTGCCATCAGGCTGCGCAGAAAGAGGGGCGGGAGAGTATTTTCGCCTGTTATCACATTCGGGTGGCTCAGGTGCTGCGCGAATACCGTGCTTAACCTGCCCATCCCCGGTACTCTGGCTGCTGTTTGTGGTTAGGGAAAATAAGCGAGGCACTATGTTAAAACCTGTTGAGCTAATTGAAGACGATGAGTCCCTGGCCGAAGCGATGGCGGCAGTGGCGTCGGCGATGGCGGATGCCTCGCGCCTGAAGATACTGTGCGCCTTAATGGACGGCCGGGCGTGGACGGCGACCGAGCTTTCTGCCGTCGCCGATATTTCCCCTTCGACCGCCAGCGCGCATCTTAGCCGCCTGGTCAACAGCGGTTTATTAATCTGCCTTGCTCAGGGCCGGCATCGCTACTACCGCCTCGCCGGTAGCGATGTCGCCGGTTTGCTGGAGAATATGATGACCATGGCCGGCAAGCGCGCGGTGGCGCTCGCAACCAGCACGCCGGTCAATTTGCGCCTGGCGCGCACCTGTTACGATCATCTGGCCGGAGAAGTGGCGGTATCGCTGTATGATTTTCTGCAGCGTGAAGCGTGGATAACGCCTGACGGAACGGCGCTGACGCCCGCCGGGAAAGCGCACTTTGCCCGGCTGGGAGTGGTGGTGAAGCGCGGCTCCCGGCGCAAAGCCTGCTGCGGCTGTCTGGACTGGAGCGAACGACGCTTTCATCTTGGGGGGGCAGCGGGCGCGGCGCTGCTGCAGCACGGTCTGGAGAACGGCTGGTTTAGCACTACCGCGGGATTTCGCGAAGTGACGATTACGCCGGCAGGGTGGCGCGCGTTGTATCTGCATTTTCAACTGACGAAAAAGGGAGACTGCTGACGGATTAGGATTGTTCTTTCTGTAGAGAAATAACCTTTTATGCAACTATAGGTTGCTATATTGTTAATTCCATATTGTCTTTTCCCCTTCAGTGTAAATAACAATAGCTTTGTTTCTTGCTATCAATCTCCAGTAATTAATAGTTGTGAGCTATCTGTTACATTGATTAACAGCTCGTGAACATATGTATATTTGTCAGCGAAAAATAGCATTCTTTGACGCCGACAGCCTTGACGAATTCTTTTATCGAGTTCGTTCCTGACGCCTTAAATATTGCGGCTTCCGGTCAGTCGAAGTTTCTATTAACAGTTGCAAAAGTGAGCATCGCAAATCGCTTCTGACTTTTGTGCGTATTAACTGTTTGCTCATTGATACTTAATTCACTCTGACAAGGAAATGGCAATGAAAAAGGTTCTTCTCTCTGCTGCAATGGCAACTGCGTTTTTTGGTATGGCTGCGGCAAATGCTGCTGATACCAATGTAGGCGGCGGTCAGGTTAATTTCTTCGGTAAAGTTACCGACGTATCTTGTACTGTTTCCGTAAACGGCCAGGGCAGCGATGCGAACGTTTATCTGTCACCAGTGACTTTAACGGAAGTTAAAGCTGCCGCGGCGGATACCTATCTGAAACCGAAATCTTTCACCATCGATGTTTCTGACTGCCAGGCGGCTGATGGCACCAAACAGGATGATGTGAGCAAACTGGGCGTGAACTGGACCGGCGGTAACCTGCTGGCGGGCGCAACCGCTAAACAGCAGGGCTACCTGGCTAACACCGAAGCCGCCGGCGCGCAGAATATCCAGCTGGTTCTCTCCACCGACAACGCCACCGCGCTGACCAACAAAATCATCCCGGGCGACAGCACCCAGCCTAAAGCGGCCGGTGATGCCTCTGCCGTTCAGGATGGCGCGCGCTTCACTTACTACGTCGGCTACGCGACCAGCACCCCGACCACGGTTACCACCGGTGTGGTTAACAGCTACGCGACTTACGAAATTACTTATCAGTAATATCGACTGAGAGATAAAGCCGCCTCGCGCCGGGGCGGTTTATACCCGTCATACTTCGAATGGCACAGGCGTTGGCGACGTTTGCTCACCCCAGTCACTCTCTGGCCGCCTTTCTGTAAT
Organism: Klebsiella sp. CN_Kp106; assembly: GCF_040064575.1. NCBI lineage: Bacteria > Pseudomonadati > Pseudomonadota > Gammaproteobacteria > Enterobacterales > Enterobacteriaceae > Klebsiella > Klebsiella sp. CN_Kp106. Next base: position 3,024 of record NZ_JBEAIG010000010.1, read on the forward strand.
TCGAATTATTCAGGGTATACAACAATAATAAAGCGGCCACTGCTGCCGCTTATTTTTTTATTCTGAGGTCAGCATGAAGCGTATTGCCCTTTTTTTCTGTTTCATTTTTAGTTTTGCGGCCCATGCCAATAATATTATTGTTAACGGTACCCGCTTTATTTATCCAGGAAATGAAAAAGAAATAACGGTGCAGCTCTCTAACACCGCCGACCGTCCGGCGCTGGCGCAAGCCTGGCTGGATAACGGTAATGCCGACGCGACGCCGGATACCATTACTACCCCCTTTATTATCACGCCGCCTATTTCCCGGGTTGATGCGAAAAGCGGTCAAACCCTGCGTATTAAGCTCGGCAGTAATGCAGGGCTGGCTAAAGATAAAGAGACGCTGTGGTGGCTGAACCTTCTGGAAATACCGCCGGTTGAGGCCAGCCAGAAAAACGAAGGGCAAAATATTCTGCAGCTGGCGATTCGTTCGCGCTTTAAGTTTATTTATCGCCCTGCCGGGCTAGGCAATCGCGACGCTGCGGCAGAAAAACTGGCGCTCTCCGCTAACGGCAGCAGCCTGTCCGTCAGTAACCCAACGCCCTTTTATATCACCGTAAGCCGTATCTCCCGTAACGGCGGCAAAGCGCTCAACAGCAAAACGGTCATGTTTGCCCCGCAGTCCAGCCAGACCATCGCCCTCTCTTCAGCGGTGAGCAAAGGCGAGACCCTGACCGTTAACAACATTAATGATTATGGTGCAGATGTCGCAGTGAAAGTTACCGTCAAATAAGGGAAACGATCATGAAGCAGAGGTCAATCTGCCCGGGAAGATTAAGCACGGCTATCGCGGTTGCGCTGTGCTGCTTTCCGCCATTTTCCAGCGGACAGGAAAACCCGGGAACGATCTATCAATTTAACGATGGTTTTATCGTTGGCAGTCGCGAAAAGGTCGACCTGTCGCGCTTCTCGACCAGCGCTATCAGCGAGGGCGTCTACTCCCTTGATGTCTATACCAACGGCGAATGGAAAGGGCGCTACGACCTGAAAATCACCGCCGGTAAAGACGGCAAAATGGGCGTCTGCTATACCAAAGCGATGCTGATGCAGTATGGGATTTCGCCGGAAAAATTAAATCCGCAGCTCAGCGAAAAAGAGGGCTTCTGCGGACGCCTACAGGAGTGGCGTCACGAAGATAACGTCAAAGACACGCTGATTCAGTCCTCCCTGAGACTGGATATTGCCGTACCGCAAATCTACGAAGATCAGCGCCTGAAAAACTTTGTCAGCCCGCAGTTCTGGGATAAAGGCGTTGCGGCGCTGAATTTAGGCTGGATGGCCAACGCCTGGAACAGCCATATCTCCTCGGCCAACGGTTCCGATAACAGCAGCGCGTATCTTGGCGTTAACGCGGGCCTGTCGTGGGACGGCTGGCTGCTCAAGCATATCGGTAACCTGAACTGGCAGCAGCAGCAGGGGAAAGCGCACTGGAACAGCAACCAGACCTATCTGCAGCGGCCGATTCCGCAGATTAACTCGATAGTCAGCGGCGGGCAGATTTTTACCAACGGCGAGTTCTTTGACACCATCGGCCTGCGCGGGGTTAACCTGGCGACCGATGACAATATGTTCCCCGACGGAATGCGCTCCTACGCCCCTGAAATTCGCGGCGTGGCGCAAAGCAACGCCCTGGTGACGGTGCGCCAGGGCAGCAATATTATCTATCAGACCACGGTGCCGCCGGGGCCGTTTACCCTGCAGGATGTCTATCCTTCCGGCTACGGTAGCGACCTTGAAGTGTCGGTTAAAGAGGCCGATGGTTCGGTCGAGGTATTTAGCGTACCTTACGCCTCGGTAGCGCAGCTGCTGCGTCCGGGAATGACCCGCTACGCGCTCTCCGCCGGTAAAGTCGACGATAGTTCGCTGCGTAATAAACCGATGCTCTACCAGGGAACCTGGCAGCATGGTTTAAATAACCTGTTTACCGGCTATACCGGCGTCACCGGATTTGATGACTATCAGGCGTTCCTGCTGGGGACCGGGATGAATACCGGCATCGGCGCGCTCTCCTTCGACGTGACTCACTCGCGGCTGAAGAGCGATACCCTTGACGAGCACGGTCAAAGCTATCGCGCCACCTTTAACCGCATGTTTACCGAAACCCAGACCAGCATCGTGCTGGCGGCGTATCGCTACTCCACCAAAGGCTACTACAACCTGAACGACGCCCTCTACGCCGTCGATCAGGAGAAGAACTACAACAGCAACTACACCGTGTGGCGCCAGAAAAACGGGATGACCTTTACCGTCAACCAGAACCTGCCGGACGGCTGGGGCGGTTTTTACCTGAGCGGCCGGGTGGCGGATTACTGGAACCGTTCGGGAACGGAGAAGCAGTACCAGTTTAGTTACAACAACATGTACGGTCGGCTCTCGTGGTCGGTCAGCGCCCAGCGCGTCTATACCCCGGATAGCTCCGGCCACCGTCGCGACGATCGCGTGTCACTCAACTTCAGCTACCCGCTGTGGTTCGGTGAAAACCGTACGGCTAACCTGACATCGAATACCGCGTTTAATAACTCACGCTTCGCCAGTTCGCAGATTGGCGTCAACGGTTCGCTGGATAGTGAAAACAACCTCAACTACGGCGTGTCGACCACGACCTCTACCGGCGGTCAGCACGATGTGGCGCTGAACGGCAGCTACCGTACCCCGTGGACCACGCTGAACGGCAGCTATAGCCAGGGCGAAGGCTATCGCCAGAGCGGCGTAGGCGCCAGCGGGACGCTGATCGCGCATCAGCACGGCGTCGTATTCTCGCCGGAAAGCGGCACCACCATGGCGCTGATCGAAGCGAAAGACGCCGCGGGGGCGATGTTGCCCGGCTCGCCGGGTACCCGCATCGACAGCAACGGCTACGCCATTCTGCCGTATCTGCGGCCTTACCGGATAAATTCCGTTGAAATTGACCCGAAAGGCAGCAACGACGATGTCGCCTTCGGCAGTACCGTGGCGCAGGTGGTGCCGTGGGAAGGGAGCGTGGTCAAGGTCTCCTTCGATACCACGCTGCAGAACAACGTCACTCTGCAGGCGCGTCAGGCAAACGGTCTGCCGCTACCGTTCGCCGCCACGATTTACAACCCCTCCGGGAAAGAGATCGGCGTGGTGGGCCAGGGCAGCATGATGTTTATCAGCGACGCCAGCGCGCCGAAGGCCACGGTTAAGTGGAGCGGCGGACAGTGCTCGGTGGAATTAAGTCAGGAAAAAACAAAGGAAACGCTATGTCGCTAATGAAAAAACTGACGCTTTTTATTGGCTTAATGGCGATGGGGACCACGTCGGCATGGGCGTACTGTACGCGCCTGTCGCAGCCGACGGTTAGCCTCGACATGGTTGTGGGCCGGGTGGTGGTTCCGCCGGATCTGCCGGTAGGATCGGTGATCGTGTCCCGGGACTGGACCATGTCGGCGCCGGGCGGGGCCAGCTATAGCTGCAGCAGCGGCACTAACCGCTTTGTGGCCAAAATCGTCGCCCCCGGGGCGACCGATCTGGGAAATAAAATTTATTCCACCAACGTGCCCGGGATCGGCCTGCGGTTCAGCCGCGGCGGGGCGACGGTCAATATTATCTACCCTGACACGTTCTCCAGCTACGTCAGCCGGACCACGAATTACTCGCTGGAAGGCTCCCGCTTTACGCTGGAGGTGATTAAAACCGCGAGCGTGACCGGCAGCGGAACCCTGGCGGCAGGTAAGTACACCTCTTACGACTGGGAGAACGGCAATAACCCGATCCTCGAAACCCGCCTGAGCGCCAACGCCATCACCGTGGTATCGCCCTCATGTACCATCCTGAGCGGCAAAAATATGAACGTCGATGTCGGTACCATCAAGCGCAGCGATCTCAACGGCGTCGGCACCACCGCGGGCGGGAAGGATTTTAATATTGAGCTGCAGTGCAGCGGCGGGTTAAGCGAGTCGGGATACGCCAATATCCAGACCTCTTTCTCCGGCACGCTGGCCACCGGCACCACGGTGAGCCGAGGCGCGCTGCTGAACGAAAAATCCGGCTCCTCGTTGGCGAAAGGAATTGGTATCCAGGTTCTGAAAGAGGGCGTACCGCTGGAATTCAACAAGAAATACAGCGTCGGTACGCTGCGCACGCAAGAAACCCGATACATCACCCTGCCTCTGCATGCGCGTTTCTATCAATATGCGCCGACCACCAGTACCGGTGAGGTAGAGTCGCACATGATCTTTAACCTGACGTACGATTAATTCGGGAGGCGGGTATGCGTGATTCAGCACAATATAAAAATAGCAAACGACTCATTCAACTGGCGCTGATCGGCGGGATGCTGATGGCCTCCCCGGCGTCGGGTTTTGAGACCAACTACGATCGAGGGCGGGTGGATTTTGCCGGACGGGTGACGGATATCTCCTGTAGCGTGGCGCTGAACGGCGGCAACAACGCGGGGAGCGGCAGCGTCTGGCTGGCGCCGGTCAGCCTGGCCGAAGTACACGATCGCGGCGCCGGGGCATTTATGAAGCCGCAGCCTTTTACGCTGGAACTCTCGAACTGCCAGCTGCGTCACGACGGCGGCGCGGCGGATAAAGACGAGATCCGCCTGGTTAACGTCCGCTGGGTTGACGGCTTTACGGTCAATGCGGTGGGCAATGAAAATGCTGGCTATCTGAGGAATACGCGGGCGGACGGCGCCAGCCATATTTTCCTCGCGCTGTCGACCAATGATAATAATACCCTCGATAAAAGTAATAAAATCGTCCCGGCCGACCCCTTGCAAAACCGGGTGCCGCTGGTCGAAAAAGCGGTCGATGGCGGCGTATTTACCTATTACATCGGCTACGTGACCCCCGCGCCGGAAAAAGCAACCAGCGGCCCGTTGACCAGTTGGGCAACATGGGAGCTCGTTTATAATTGAAGGGGAGAGGGTATTGCGCGAGTATGACTTTTGATGCCGGAGTTATCCGGCATTTATTTATGCGGTGATATCTTCCTGGACCAATTGTTCAATGCTCACTTCCTTCCAGTAGTGTCCCTGAATAGCAAACCATTCCATGCCCTGCAACCAGGCCTTATGCGCTTCGCTTTCTACACCTTCAATAATCACATTATGGTGGTTGCGGGAAAGGAAAGTGACGAGGGCATCCATTAACGGACGACCGGAATCTTTTTGCATTAAAAGCCAGAAGAAGTCTTTATCGATTTTGACATAATCGAAATGATAGTCGCGAATCGCGTGAATACCGGCGTTGCCAGAGCCAAAATCATCGAGCCAGAGCGTAGTGCTTTGCGGGTTATTCCAGGTTGCGAGAGCATTATTCAAAAGATTATGGGAATTCTCGGTCACTTCAAAATGGACGCAGCCGATTTGGTCGACGAGCGCTTTAATCTCCGGGCGTTGCAATACGTTAAGTATATGGTCATCAACATTAATCGTCGCCGAGATAGCATTTTGCTTAAACCACTGTTTATGTTTTTCAATAAGCGCCAGCTGTTCCATAAAAATGCTTTCGCGTAGTCCCGTATTGGCGTAGCGAAAGAAGTTTTCCGGCGATATAGAGAGGTGGTCAAAGCGGCTCAGGCACTCAACGGCGACGAGCGTACCTTTTGGGGAAAACATTTTTTGAAAGACATAACGAACGGATATATCGCTACGTGATAAATTATGCCTGGAAAAAAGAGTTGCGTTCATTATCTCTCGTCAAAAATCAGGTCAGAGGTAAAGAGAGGAGAATATTATAGGTGACCTTTCTACCGATGGGAATGATTATTAATGGCTTATCGCCAATAAATTATCGGGTTTTGATTGGTCACCCACATATTTTTGGTTTTAGCACTGATACATATTGACTATGCTTTTGTTCATTATTCGCGAGTTATTCATCCCGAGTTTCTTCATAATATGTACCTTATGGCTGTGGACCGTTTTATGATCAATGTCGAGAAGCACCGCAATCCTTTTACTGTTATTGCAGGCAATAATTAACTCCAGCACCTGAAGTTCCCTGGCGGTCAGCTTGCGGCGGGTGCATAGCCCCTGGCAGCCTTCGGCGGTTGAGGGCCTGCTGATGATGGCTGAGTAATCTGCCAGCGAGGATTTTTCGGTCAGAATCAACAGGTTTTCTAGATCAAGCAGCTCCCGGAACAGGCTGGACAGCTCGCTTTTGACGATCAGCACCAGCAGCGCGCAATGCGTCAGGCGCTTGCGCAAAGTGTTCAGTAATGCGACCGTTGTGGCCGCAGAGATATCTTTGTGGATGATATTGATAATAACGGTGGCTGCCGGGGAGGCGCCGACCCCTTTCACAATATCCTGAAATTTCAGGGTGGTGATATCCCTGGCGCGATCAATCATATAATCATGGATTGATTGCCCGATGATATTGTCATCAGTGTAAAGTAATATACTGTCCAATGGTTCAGACTCTCTTTTTTCTCTTGGCTTCCATAATCAAGTCGAGCAGCACTTTCTCTATTCGCTTCTTGTTATCAAGATGGCGAAATTTAAACTGACAAGAAATCTGGTAGTAGCTATCTGACTTCTCGTTATCATCTAAAGTCACCATAACAACATTTTTTATAACTAAATCTACGGTGATTTCGCCATATTCAGCGAGGGCGAGGATAGCGTTCTTGAGGATGGCGTTATGGCTGAGGAATTTCAGATTGGGGCTCCTGGTCATCAGCGCGCAACCGCCGTCCGAAATGTCTTTGATTTCGAATAGATAGTTTTCTCCGTTTTTGTGTCGGCCGTGACAGAAGAATTCGTGCTCGTGGCGCAGGCGGAATCGGGGATCGCGCCGGCGTTGAACCACCTGGATACATTCCGGTAAGGTAAATGCGACCTTCCTGCATTTCCCTTCACCGCCGGCATAGCTTTTCTTTAGCGTAGAGCAAAACTCGATTTTCCCTGAATCGCTATGCAGAATAAATTTAACTTTATGCCCCGCGGGGATTTTGCTGGTGGTGGAGATATGAAACTCGGCAAAATCTACCCGCGTTAGCTGGGTAATAGTGCTTTTGTTATTAACAAAAACTTCTATCTCCGCCTGCTTTCGGAGCTCTTCCCTGAAAATAGCAATAATTTCATACTTACTCGTCTTTATCGTTCCCTCTGTCATGTGAAATCCTTGTAAATTGTTATTGTGTGTGGTCGATTTTTTATATAGCAATACAAACATTCTGATTGTGTTAACCAGATGTTTTTATGAGCATTTGATGTTGTTAGCTATCTTTGCAGCTAAATTGATTTGTATAAACTTTGAATGAGATATTGTTTTTCCTGTAATCAAGAGTTCGAAAATTTTGGCGAGACAAAAACGACAGAAGCCTCCAATTAGGAGGCCAGTCGAGAAAGTTTAAATCTATGCTTTGCATAGGGTTATCCGTAAGAGAATAAAGCGGATAACGCCTAATTTGTAGGATGTATAGTGCCAGTGGCGTTAAGGTAATTCCAGGCAAATATTGAGGAGAAGGCTTCTGCGAATATCGATCCGCAGAAGCCTGAAATCAGGAGTGGGGCTGGAGATTATCCAGAATGGCTAACGCTTCTGGTGGGAGCGTTAATTGCGCGGCGGCAAGATTCTCGTGCAGATGCTGTAGCGAGGAGGTGCCCGGAATGAGCAGGATATTCGGCGAGCGCTGGAGTAGCCAGGCCAGCGCCACCTGCATCGGCGTGGCGTCAAGCGAAGCGGCGACGTCGTTAAGCTCCCGGGCCTGAAGCGGGGTAAAACCGCCGAGGGGGAAAAAGGGCACCCAGGCGATATTTTGCGCCGCCAGCTCGTCGATCAGCGGATCGTCCTGACGGTTCGCCACGTTATATTGGTTCTGAACGCAGACGATTGGCGTCAGTTTTTGCGCATCGCTCACCTGTCTGGCGGTGACGTTACTCAGCCCGATATGGCGAATCAACCCGCGTTCTTTCAGCTCCAGAAGGGTGGTTAAGGGCCCCTCCAGCGAACCTTCAACCGGGCCATGCGTGCCGAGCATACTGCGCAGGTTCACCACCTCAAGCACGTCGAGGCCCAGATTGCGCAGATTGTCCTCCACCGCCGCAGTGAGCTCCGCGGGCGACATCGCGGGCAGCCAGTTGCCTTTATCGTCGCGGCGAGCGCTGACTTTGGTCACGATGCACAGATCGGCGGAATAGGGATGCAGCGCCTGGCGAATGAGCTGATTAGTCACGTGTGGACCGTAAAAATCGGAGGTATCAATATGATTGACGCCCGACTCGACCGCTTCCTGCAGTACGCGGATAGCGGTTTGCGGATCTTTTGGCGGGCCGAAGACGCCGGGCCCCGCAAGCTGCATCGCCCCGTATCCCAGACGATAAACCTGACGATCGCCTAACGTCGCAGTACCGGATAATTTTACGCTGGACATATAAACCCCTGCTTTCTTGGTGTGCAAGGGATAAGTGTATGTCCGTCAGGGAGATTGGTGGGGGGAGAATGTTGGCAGAACGTGCGGCGAGGAAAAGACTCACCGCACGGAGAGGATTAGCTAAAAAACATTACCGACACGCAGAGCAAACCGACAACCAGGGTAATAAAGCTACCTACCGAGCGGTAGGGCTTCAGCGCCGGAATAAGATACGTGGAGAGGGTTGGCATGATGAACAGGATCATCGCGATAAGCGGGCCGCTGACGGCGTAAATCATTGAGATAGCGTTGGGATTGATAAAGCACACCACGAAGGTCAGCGTCGAAACCAGCAGGATCGACATCGCCCGGTTAAACGCGCGGCTTTTACGAATCCCCGCCTGGGCGAGGGACGTTTTGACGATTTCACTGGCCCCTTCAATCACGCCAAAATAGGTGCCAAGGAACGATTTCGACATCGCCACCACCGCCACAATAATTCCGGTGATCGCCAGCCACGCCGGCGACCCCGGCATCATCGACAGGGCGGAAAGAATGGTGACCCCTTGATGGCGGGCGGTTTCAATATAGCTCGCCGGTATCGACAGCAGGCAGCTGAAGACGAAAAACAGCACGCTGGCGCAGATGAGGGTGTAGGCCACCTTCATGATTTTTTTGCATTTACCCATGGCCTGCTCGCCGTATTTCTCCTGCTGATCGATAGCAAAAGTCGATATGATCGGCGTATGGCTAAAAGCGAAAACCATCACGGGAATCGAGATCCAGATTTGGTGGAACGTGTGCGGGGTCAGCTGCATCTGGCTGGTCAGATAAGCCGGCTGCCAGCTGCCCATTAAATAGATGGAGAGGAACAGGAAACAGGCGATCAGCGGGAAGACTAAAAAGCCCATGACTTTAATCGTGACGTGGCGGCCCATTAAAAAGATCAGATTCAGCACCAGCACCACGCCCAGGCTGAGCAGCGCCCTGACCTGAGAAGTGATGGGTACATGTCTGGAGAGCTGCTCCGCGAGCGAGTTGGTAATGGCGACGGCGTAGATCAGCACCACCACGAAAAAGGCGAGGAAATAGAGGCCGGTAATCAGGCTACCGATCTTTTTACCGTAATAGTGATTAACGGCGCCGGTGATCCCCGCGCCCGGGGCGATGTTGGCGGAGAGAATAAACTGGCTCAGCGCTTTATGCGGCCAGTAGGTTAACGGCCAGGCGACCAGCGCGGTGATGAACAGAACGATAGCGCCCGCGGATCCCAGTTGGATCGGCAAGAATAACGTGCCAGCGCCTACAGCAGTGCCATATAAGGCGAAACTCCAGAGAGTTTCTTCTTTAGACCAAATTTTAGACATTATGCGACTTTATCAACCAGAAAACGAACAAAAAGGAGTGCAATTTATCACATTTATGGATGAGCTGTGGCGATAGTTTCTGGCGCAGAAATGAAGCGGCGGAGCGCCCGTTACCGGCCGGGCGCTTTGCTAAAGATTACTCGCGGGCGGCGATCCGCTGCTGGCGAACCTTAATGACCCGCTCGCGCAGCATATCCCAGACCCAGTTAAAGGCCATGGTGTAGGGCAGGAAGAACAGCATAAAGCCGATTTCCAGCATAAACGCCTGCATCAGCGAAACGCCCAGCACCAGTGCGACCATCGTGACGCCGATAATAATAAAGCCTGACTCGAAGCCGATCGCGTGCAGCGCGCGGACCCGCAGGGTACGGACGACCCGGGTTACCGGCCACAGCCGGTCGAAGAGGGCGTTATAGATAATGTTCCAGACCATCGCCAGCGTCGCGAGCAGGATACTGAGCCCGCCCATTTCAACGACCGAACGCTGCATGAGCCATGCGGCGGTTGGGGCGAGGATCAGCGTCGCCAGACCTTCAAAGCTTATCGCGTGGATTACCCGTTCCGTCAGCGTTTTGCGCTGGGCGTTGACTTGTTGCATGGCTTGTTGCCTCCGGTCTTTATATGAAATTACCCGGCATTTTATGGATAAATATGATAAACAAAAGATAGTATCCATCGATAAAGTAGATAGTTCATGCGCTATTCTCCCGAAGCTTTAACCGCGTTTGTCGAATCCGTGGCCTGCGGTTCATTCTCTGCCGCGGCGCGGCGGCTGCGCAAAAGCCAGTCCACCATCAGCACCGCAATCGCCAACCTGGAAGCCGATCTTGGCGTGACGTTGTTCGATCGCACCTCCAGACAGCCGACGCTCACGCCGCAGGGCGAACAGGTGTTGAGCTACGTGAAGGCGATTCTGGCGGCCAGCGACAGGCTGGATGAGCTGGCCATTTCGCTGTCTGGCAACACCGAAGCGCGTCTGACCTTTGTGCTCTCCGATACGCTGCATCCCGATGTGCTGGAAGATCTGCTGGCGCAGTTCGATCGTCGTTTTCCGCACACCGAATTTGAGTGCCTGATTGGCGAAGACGACGACGTTATCGATCTGCTGCAAAAGGAGCGGGCGCAGGTGGGGCTGATTGAGGCCAGGGACAGCTACCCGACAGAAATAGGCAGTATCCGGCTGCCGATGCAAACCGAAATGGCTATCTTCGTGGCGCCCCGGCACCCGCTGGCGGCCCAGGGCAGCGTCACCCGCGACGAGCTGTTCAGCTGGCGCGAGCTGCGCCTGAGCACCTATCTGGAAAATACGGCGGAACCGGCGCGCGGTCTGGTATGGTCGGCGCCTAACTATCTGCTGCTGTTCAGCATGGCGGCGCAGGGGTTGGGATGGTGTATTTTGCCCAGCGCGCTGGTGGAGGAGTTCGCCGGGAGCGGAAGCCTGGTGGCGCTGGATATTGCCGGCTGGCCGCGGATGATCTCCACCGATTTGCTGTGGAATAAAAAGGCGCCGCCGGGAGAAGCGGGAAGCTGGCTGCGTCAGCATCTGCAGCGGCACGGGCGCGAATAGGGGCCATTTTTACCATCGCCGACGATCTTTGTGATTTCCCTCACTTTTTTTAAACAATTGCGAAAATTTTTGATAACAATTCACTACTATGATGCTGTTTCTTTGCGCAGAGGCGGAGCAGAGGTAGAGGATGAAAGATGTCGTAATCGTCGGCGCGTTGCGAACGCCAATCGGCTGTTTTCAGGGCGCGCTGTCGCGTCATTCGGCGGTGGAGCTGGGCAGCGTGGTGGTGAAGGCGCTTGTTGAGCGCAGCGGCGTCGATCCGCAAAGTATTGATGAGGTGATCCTCGGCCAGGTGCTGACGGCAGGAACCGGACAGAATCCGGCGCGTCAGTCGGCGATCCGCGGCGGGCTGCCTAATACCGTTTCTGCTATTACCATCAACGACGTCTGCGGTTCCGGACTGAAGGCGCTGCACCTGGCGACCCAGGCGATTCAGTGCGGCGAAGCGGACGTGGTGATCGCCGGCGGGCAGGAGAATATGAGCCGCGCCCCGCACGTGCTGACCGACAGCCGTACCGGCGCCCAGTTGGGCAATAGCCAGCTTATCGACAGCCTTGTCCACGATGGCCTGTGGGATGCGTTTAACGACTACCATATGGGCGTGACGGCGGAGAACCTGGCGCGCGAGTATGGCATCAGCCGTGAACTGCAGGATGCGTGGGCGCTTAGCTCGCAGCACAAAGCGCGGCGGGCGATTGATTCCGGACGCTTTCGCGATGAAATCGTGCCGGTGGCCAGTGAACTCAACGGTACCCCCCGCCTGGTGGATACCGATGAGCAGCCGCGCGTCGACCCCAGCGCAGAAGCGCTGGCCAGCCTGCTGCCGACCTTTGACCAGCAGGGTTCGGTCACCGCCGGCAATGCCTCAAGCATTAACGATGGCGCGGCGGCGGTGATGATGATGAGCGAAGCTAAAGCCGAGGAGCTGGGGCTGCCGATTTTGGCGCGGATCCGCGCTTTTGCCAGCGTGGGGGTCGATCCGGCGCTGATGGGGATCGCGCCGGTCCATGCCACCCGTCGCTGCCTTGAACGCGCGGGCTGGAAGCTGGATGAAGTCGATCTTATCGAAGCCAACGAAGCCTTTGCCGCTCAGGCCATTTCGGTGGGCAGGGTACTGGAATGGGACGAGCGGCGGGTGAACGTGAACGGCGGCGCCATTGCGCTGGGCCACCCGATTGGCGCTTCCGGCTGCCGCATTCTGGTTTCCCTGGTGCACGAGATGATTAAACGCGATGCCCGCAAAGGGCTGGCCACGCTATGCATCGGCGGCGGCCAGGGCGTGGCGCTGGCGGTTGAACGCGAATAAGCCCCTTCTGATATATGCGTTAACTGAGCCTCCCTGTGGAGGCTTTTTTTTGCTTCCCGCCAGGCGTTACCCTGCCAAAAATTCCTTTCTGACGCGCTATTTTGTTGAGCGTTGTCACGTCTTTCTGTGCCACCTTTTTTGAAACAAATATTTACGATCGCGATCACTAAAACATTATTGCCTAAAAAATAAAATACGGTTTTATAAAAACGAAACGATATTTTAATTATGAGGGGTAATTTATGTTCGCAAGATCTCTGGCCCTTGCTGCACTCTGTGGCATGTCTTTCGCGGCTTCAGCCGTCACGGTAGATTTACGTCACGAATTCATTGACGGCGGCAAATCGGATAAGAGCAACGCCGACCGCGTCTCCGTCTCCCATCGTTTCGCTAACGGCTTTGGCTTCTCCGTTGAGGCGAAGTGGAAGTCGGGCGGCGATAACACCAGCCAGCCTTATTCAGATTTCGTCGGTAATGGTCATGAAGAGAGCATTACCTGGCAGTGGAAGGCGAATAAAAACTTCTCGGTCACGCCGGGGTTCAATATTGAAAGTAACGATAGCCGCTCGATCTACAAGCCAAACCTGCGCGTGCAGTACAGCTTCGATAATGGCTTCTACGTCGCAGCCCGCTATCGTTACGACTATACCCGCTACCCGGCGAATGCAGGGAAAGAGGATGACAAAGTTAACCGCGGCGATGCGTGGGCCGGTTACGTCTTCGGCGACTGGCGTACGGAGCTGAACTACGTTTATGCGCGCAGTACCGAAGGGGTTAAGCGCAACGACAACAAACCGTACTCGCAGGAGTACAATCTCAAGGTTGCCTACAAGCTGGATAAAAACTGGGCGCCGTACGGCGAGCTCGGCAACGTTGGCGTCAACGATCGCAGCGACCGCCAGACCCGTTTCCGCGTAGGTGTTGCCTACTCGTTCTAACTTAAAAAATGTCCTCATCGTTTACCCCGGAGCGGTCAGCCGGGGTTTTCCGTTGGTATGAATCCCTCTTCCCGGAGCGGCGCAATGCGCCCCATCGGCACGGAATGTAGCCCGGATAAGCGCAGCGCGATCCGGGGAAAACGCCGGGCATAAAAAAGCCCTCCGAAAGGAGGGCAAGGCCAGTTACAGAAACACTAACTCAAACAGTGGCTAACGCTATGCCTTCAGCATCTCAGGCTGGGGCGGCAGCTTCGCGATATACACGGCAGGTTTGCCGTCTTTATCGGAGCTGAACAAAATGGCGCTATCGTCCGGCGTAAAGGACGGGTGCGGGTGGGTAACCTGGCGACTATTGGCCACGGTTGCCCAGGAGGTATCGTGACGCGCAACGCGGAAATAGGCCTGCTTCGCGACATCGAAAGCGTACAGATACGGGTCGTTATCAATGGTGTAGCCGCTGGTGTCTTTGACGTCCACCGGGGTACCGGAACCATCGCCAACCAGCATCGTGCCGTCAAAGTTACTCATCAGATGCGAACAGGCCGGCATCTGCATCACCGCTTCATTAACGCCGGTATCCGGGTTGAAGCTGTAGATCGTCCGGCCCTGCTGGCCCTTCAGATAAGAGACGTACACCAGCGCGGAGCCGTTCGGTACCCAGAATTCGTGGGTGCAGCTTTCGCCTTCCGCATGCGCTTTGACTTTACGCACGTTGCTACCGTCTTCATTTACCATCCACATCCGCGCATCGACCAGGTCATGCGGCCCTTCATGGCAGAAGGCGACGGTATGGTCATCGAACGGACGATAAATCGGATGGCCCAGCCATTTCCTCTCTTCGTGGATCACGCTGCTTTCGCCGGTTTGCAGGTCGACGCGCAGCAGGCGGCAGTGGGGGCCTTTGTGGAAGAAATCATGGAAAATCTGCCAGTCGTTGAGCGGCGTCCAGTCGCTTTTGGCAATCTCGATGCCAACCAGTTTGGTGCAATCGCTGTTGGCCACCCAGGTACCGTAGCCCACCCAGTCATCGGCGACGCGATACACTTCACGCTCTTGCAGCGTGGTGAGGTTAACCTCCAGCAGCGTACGGTCGTTCTTCACGTAATAAAGGGATTTATCATCCGGAGAAAGGAAACCACCAAACGTGTTATCACCGGCGCCTTCCGTTAGCTGCACCGCCTCGGCCTTTGCGAGGTCCAGCAGATAGTAGTTCCAGTTGCCGTCGAATTCGCCGGCAAACAGCAGGTGGCTGCCATCGTTAAAAAAACACTTCTGATAGAAATAGTTACGATGACAGGTTACTTCCGGTGGGGTTAAGCGGGTGATCTCCGCGCCGGTGTCCGGATCGCGGCTGACGTCATAATTCAGTTTAACCCGCATGCCTTTAGCCATGATGTACTCCTTTTCCTTCCTGAGATGTCGCCCGCCTGCGTTGACCGGCCAGTGGAAGTAGATTTAAAAGATGGGTGTTAATTTATCAAAACATCGTTTCATTATTTGTGATGACGGACGCAATTCGCAACAACTTCTTGCTATAGATCGCCTTTTTTTGCTGACAGTACGGCCGGCATCCCCGCTCTCTTTGTTTTCCTGCCGTTTTTTTTCGATCCGCCGTCTTTTTTTAAAGTTTGAATAACTCATTGTATTTTATTGAATTAAATAGGAGTTTCACGGTTTATCAATCACCGCTTCGTGATCTGTTTTGCATTTTTAACATTTAACAGTCTTAAAATTGAAACGATGTTTTAATAATAATTGAAAATGACTTTAGCCGGGGCTAAGATGTGCTCACTGTAAAACGGAACTCTGTTTTATTTTTAGAAGGGGCAATCCCTGCGAGTTCTTCAAACCATAAGGGTCTGCACAAGCCGCAGGCTGGACTATCAGAACCTTGCCTGTACCTACACAGGCTCTGAAAGATTAAGGAACCAAGTATGATTCTCGACGCATTCTCCCTGCAGGGCAAAGTAGCCGTGGTGAGCGGTTGTGATACGGGTCTGGGCCAGGGCATGGCGGTGGGCCTGGCGGAAGCCGGTTGCGATATCGTGGGTATCAATATTGTTGAACCGACGGAAACCATTGAGCGCGTCACGGCGCTGGGCCGTCGTTTTCTCAGCCTGACCGCCGATCTGCGCCAGATTGACGGTATCCCGCAGCTGCTGGAGCGCGCGGTGGCGGAGTTCGGCCATATCGACATCCTGGTTAACAACGCCGGCCTGATCCGTCGCGAAGACGCGATCGAATTCAGCGAGAAAAACTGGGACGACGTGATGAACCTGAACATTAAGAGCGTGTTCTTTATGTCTCAGGCGGCGGCGAAGCACTTTATTGCCCAGGGGACCGGCGGCAAGATTATCAATATTGCCTCGATGCTCTCTTTCCAGGGCGGGATCCGCGTACCTTCCTACACGGCGTCAAAAAGCGCGGTGATGGGCGTGACTCGTCTGCTGGCGAACGAGTGGGCGAAGCACGGCATCAACGTCAACGCGCTGGCGCCGGGCTATATGGCGACCAACAATACCCAGCAGCTGCGCGCCGACGAACAGCGCAGCAGCGAGATCCTCGACCGTATCCCGGCGGGACGCTGGGGTCTGCCGAGCGACCTGATGGGGCCGGTGGTCTTCCTGGCCTCCAGCGCTTCTGACTACATCAATGGCTACACCGTCGCGGTGGATGGCGGCTGGCTGGCGCGCTGATATTTGCCGCGTTATCAGCGCAAAATGGAACCCTGCTTCGGCAGGGTTTTTTTATGTCTAAATAACAATTGTCCATATGATGAAACTGAAATAGTCCATATGGTTTATTTGTTTTTGAGGTAAGTATCTATATGTAACAGGGGTTGTTGAAGATGAAATGCTTATTTTCTGCTCTTATGAAAGTTGAATGTCCATCACAAAACCATTGCCTGTAGCAACTTAATCCATATCTTTGGCGTGTCCTGCCTGACACCTTACGCCGCCGATCCCGTAGTTTCATCGTATGTCTTACTTCGTCTGGCAGGAAAAAAATGACCACTCTCAGTCACGACTCTACAACCATGCCGCGTACGCAGCGCGATACCCGGCGTATGAATCAGTTTGTCTCCATTGCCGCCGCGGTGGCAGGGTTGCTGTTTGGCCTCGATATCGGGGTGATTGCCGGGGCGCTGCCCTTTATTACCGATCATTTTGTTTTATCCAGCCGCCTGCAGGAGTGGGTGGTGAGCAGCATGATGCTGGGAGCCGCCATCGGCGCGTTATTTAACGGCTGGCTCTCTTTCCGCCTCGGGCGCAAATACAGCCTGATGGTGGGGGCGGTGCTGTTCGTTGCCGGTTCCGTGGGCTCCGCGTTTGCGACCAGCGTCGAAATGCTGCTGGTGGCAAGGATCGTTCTCGGGGTCGCCGTGGGGATCGCCTCTTATACCGCGCCGCTGTACCTGTCGGAAATGGCGAGCGAAAACGTGCGCGGCAAGATGATCAGCATGTATCAGCTGATGGTGACGCTGGGTATCGTGATGGCGTTTCTCTCCGACACCGCGTTCAGCTATAGCGGCAACTGGCGGGCGATGCTTGGCGTACTGGCGCTGCCGGCGGTGGTGCTGATTATTCTGGTGATCTTCCTGCCGAACAGCCCGCGCTGGCTGGCGGAAAAAGGGCGTCACGTGGAAGCGGAAGAGGTGCTGCAGATGCTGCGCGACACGTCAGAAAAAGCCCGTGACGAGCTCAACGAGATCCGCGAAAGCCTGAAGCTGAAGCAGGGCGGCTGGGCGCTGTTTAAGGTCAACCGCAACGTGCGGCGGGCGGTATTCCTCGGCATGCTGTTGCAGGCGATGCAGCAGTTTACCGGTATGAATATCATCATGTACTACGCGCCGCGCATCTTTAAAATGGCGGGCTTCACCACCACCGAACAGCAGATGGTCGCGACCCTGGTGGTTGGCCTGACCTTTATGTTCGCTACCTTTATCGCCGTCTTTACCGTCGATAAGGCCGGACGTAAGCCGGCGCTGAAAATCGGTTTTAGCGTGATGGCCATCGGCACGCTGGTGCTGGGCTACTGTCTGATGCAGTTTGATAACGGCACCGCCTCCAGCGGTCTCTCCTGGCTGTCGGTGGGGATGACCATGATGTGTATTGCCGGCTATGCGATGAGCGCCGCGCCGGTGGTGTGGATCCTGTGTTCGGAAATTCAGCCGCTGAAGTGCCGCGATTTCGGCATCACCTGCTCAACCACCACCAACTGGGTGTCGAACATGATTATCGGCGCGACCTTCCTGACGCTGCTGGACGCGATCGGCGCGGCAGGAACCTTCTGGCTTTACACCGCGCTGAACGTCGCCTTTATCGGCGTGACGTTCTGGCTGATCCCGGAAACCAAAAACGTCACCCTGGAGCATATTGAACGCAGGCTGATGTCCGGCGAGAAGCTGCGCAATATCGGCAATTAATTACAAAGACTCGCGCGGCAGCCACGGGCTGGTTACTTTCACCGTCTCCCGATGGCTGTCGCCGTTAATAATGTGCTGGGCGCTCAGGCGCCCGATATCATAGTGCGGTAGCTGCACCGTTGAGAGCGACGGGAAAAACAGATCGCCAATCCCCACCATATTGTCATAACCCACCACCGCCACATCCTGCGGAATACGCAGCCCGCGCGCCAGCAGCGTCTGATAGACCATAAACGCGATGCGGTCGTTGCCGCAAATCACCGAGTCGAACTGCGGCTTGCGCTGTTGAATATGGGCCAGCACGACAGCGGGAATATCGCGATAGTGCTCATCGCCGTAGGCCATATAGCAGTGAGCGAGCGTATCCGGGTCAATACCCGCTTCCCGGCAGGCGCGTTCCAGCCCCTGACGGCGGCGGACGGTCGCCAGATGATTCGCCGGCAGATGCAGGCACAGCGGCCGGCGATAGCCCGCGGCCAGCAGAGCCTGCACCGCCGTATACTGACCCTGTTCGTCGTCCGGGATATAGCTGGCCACCGGGTCGTGCAGGCTTTCGCAGTTGGCCAGCACGCAGGGGAGGGTTAACAGCTTGGCCGGTAGCGGTACCTGACGCAGACCCATCGTGGTGTAGATAATGCCGTCCGGACGATGGGAGAGCAGCAGGTCGACGATAGCGTCCGGGCTATCGTCAGAGAACATGTTGACCACGAAGCTGTTCCAGCCGTGCGCTCGCGCGGTCTCTTCGATGGAGAGCGTAATCTCCACCGAAAACGGCGTGGTGACGGTATCCAGCGCCAGTACACCGATGGTGTTTGGCGTCGCGTGAGCGCCGCGGATTTTCTTCGCCGACAGGTCGGGGACGTAGTTGGTCTCTTCGATAGCCGCCTGGACCCGAGCCAGGGTCTCCGGCTTGAGCCTTTCCGGGCTATTAAGCGCCCGGGAGACCGTCATTAGCGAGACATTCGCCAGCTTTGCTACATCCTTCAGAGATGCCATATTAAGTGCTCCACCCTTGCCGCCAGCAGCGGGGTCAACTAAGTTACTGATGTAAAAGGATCATACAATATTCTATCGTACACGTAGCGCGAGCGAAGAAGATGAATATTTGATCGAGATCTCATCTCCTTTATGTTAACGTTAACTTTTGTGATTAACATCATGAATCGCAACAAAACGAAGTGAGTTTCGCTTTTTGTTAACGTTACCATAATAGCATTACTCCAACATGAGAATGTCATGATGAAAGCGCATCACTCTCACAGCTATCCGTTACTCAGTGCGTTACTCTTTTTCTTTTTCGTGACCTGGTCCTCTTCAGGTTCGCTGCTCTCTATCTGGCTACATCAGGAAGTGGGACTTAAGCCGGGGGATACGGGAATTATCTTCTCAGTGCTTTCCGTCTCCGCGCTTTTCGCCCAGGTGTGCTACGGCTTTATTCAGGACAAACTCGGCCTGCGTAAAAATTTGCTCTGGTACATCACCGTACTGCTGATCCTCTCCGGCCCGGCCTATATGGCGTTTGGCTACCTCCTCAAAATTAACGTCTTACTCGGCAGCATCTTCGGCGGGATTTATATCGGACTGACCTTTAACGGCGGTATCGGCGTGCTGGAATCCTACACCGAGCGCGTCGCGCGCCAGAGCCAGTTTGAATTCGGCAAGGCGCGGATGTGGGGCTCGCTGGGCTGGGCGGTGGCGACCTTCTTCGCCGGTTTGTTGTTCAACATTAACCCGCACTTAAACTTCGCGGTGGCCAGCTGCTCCGGACTGGTCTTTTTTTTCCTACTGGCGCGACTGCGGGTCTCTTCCGCGCCGCATGCCATGCAGGAGGCGGTATCCGGCGGTAAAGTCACGCTGGAAGACGCCCTGCGTCTGCTGACCCTGCCGCGCTTTTGGGCGCTGGTCTTCTTCGTCATCGGCACCTGCATCTACGGCGTTTATGACCAGCAGTTCCCGGTCTACTTCTCTTCCCAGTTCCCGACCCTGCAGGAAGGCAACGCGATGTACGGCTACCTGAACTCGTTCCAGGTGTTCCTGGAAGCCGCCGGTATGTTCTGCGCACCGTGGCTGGTTAACCGCGTCGGCGCGAAAAACGGCCTGATCTTCGCCGGAATGGTGATGGCCATGCGTATGGTGGCTTCTGGGCTGGTGGAGGGGCCGCTGCTGATCTCCATCACCAAGCTGCTCCACGCCGTCGAGCTGCCGGTACTGCTGGTATCTATCTTTAAATACAACAGCTTAAACTTCGACAAGCGTCTTTCATCCACGCTGTATCTGGTCGGCTTTGCCTGCACCAGCTCGGTTATCGCGACGGTTCTGTCGCCGCTCGCTGGCTATAGCTATGAGAAATACGGCTTCGCCCAGTCCTATCTGATTATGGGACTGCTGGTGTTCTGCACCACCTTTATCTCCATCTTCTTGTTGCGCTCCAGTAAGTCCTCTTCGGACCCGCTAATGCCGCAAACTTCCGCTATCTGAACCAAAAGAGTAATGAATATGACGTATTCAATTTCCCGGGCTGAGCAAGAACTGCAGGCTAAACATGAACAGCTGAACCTGCGCTGGTATCCGCGCTATCACCTGGCCGCCCGTGCGGGCTGGATCAACGATCCCAATGGCCTGGTCTGGTTTGACGGCTGGTACCACGCGTTTTACCAGCACCATCCGTACTCCACCAAATGGGGGCCGATGCACTGGGGCCACGCGCGCAGTAAAGATCTGGTGCACTGGGAGCATCTGCCGGTGGCGCTGGCCCCGGAAGGCCCGGAGGATAAAGACGGCTGCTTCTCCGGCTCCGCGGTGGTGGATGGCGATACGCTGGCATTGATTTATACCGGGCATAAATTTCATGGCGATCCCAGCGATGAAGCCAACCTGTATCAGGTGCAATGTCTGGCCACCAGCCGCGACGGCATTCACTTCGAGCGCCAGGGGATCGTGGTCGACACCCCGCCGGGCATGCACCATTTCCGCGACCCGAAAGTGTGGCGAGAAGGGGACAGCTGGTACATGATCGTCGGCGCTCGCGATGGCGACACCGGCCAGGTGCGGCTGTATCGTTCAGCCGATCTGCGCCAGTGGCAGGATGCTGGCGTCCTCGATGAGGCGGAAAAAGAGATGGGCTACATGTGGGAATGCCCGGATTTCTTCGCCCTCAACGGCAAGCATATTCTGATGTTCTCTCCGCAGGGGCTGGCGGCTAAAGGCTATCAAAACCGCAACCTGTTCCAGAGCGGCTATCTGCTCGGTGAATGGCGGCCGGGGCAGGCGTTTGTGCGTGAGGGCGAGTTTGTGGAAATGGATCACGGCCACGACTTTTATGCCCCGCAAAGCTTCCTCACTCCCGACGGCCGCCGCATTGTCATCGGCTGGCTGGATATGTGGGAGTCGCCGCTGCCGGAGCAGCAGGACGGCTGGGCAGGCATGCTGTCGCTGCCGCGTGAACTGAGCCTGAGCGCGGATAATCGACTGCAGATGCGTCCGGCGAAAGAGGTCGAGAGCATGCGCGGCGCCAGCTTCCCGTGGCCGGTGACGACCCTGAAAAACCAGCAGACCACGATGGTGGAGAACTGCGAAGCGATGGAGGTGATCCTGCACTGGGATGGCCTGAACAGCAGCGCCGAGCAGTATGGCCTCAGCTTCGGCGAAGGTCTGCGCGTTTACGTGGATGCGCAGATGCAGCGCCTGGTGCTCGAGCGGCACTATCCGCAGTATGGCCTGTGCGGCACCCGCAGCGTCCCGTTGAACGAAAGCGCCGATCTGCAGCTAAGGATATTCTTCGATAGCTCTTCCGTCGAAGTGTTTGTTAATGATGGCGAGGCCTGTCTTAGCAGTCGTATATATCCGGATGCCGATCGTCGCGAATTGGCTTTATTTGCCTGGAGCGGTTCGGCTTATTTAACCGAAGCCGGCGCCTGGCAGCTGGAATAAGTTTTACTGAATAGTTGTTAATAACCCGTCTTCGACGATGGGCGGGTTATTATTGTCACTGTCGTCGAGCTTTACCCATAAATAAAAAATACTATTTAACTAAATAATAAAGGGTTATTCCGATGAATAAAATCTGGGTCGGGTGTGTTCTGACGTCTTTATTTACCCCTCTGGCTAATGCTCAGGCGCCGTTATCCCTTGAGGAGCGGCTGGCGCAAATGGAACAACGGCTAAAGGCGACAGAGCAGCGGGCGGCCAGCGCGGAGGCGGAAATCCGCGCGCTAAAAAAACAGGAGGCACAAGCGACGACGGTGGCCAGCGCCGCACCGGCTAAACCCGCTTTACAACTTAATGATTATGGTGAATTAAAATTCTATGGCGACGTTGAGTTTAATATGGACGGCGCCAGCCGCACCGGTAGCCTGACGTCGGTGAAAACCAGCGCCAATAAAAACTGGGCGCCGGGAGATAAAGAGCGCTGGGATATTAACGGCCGTATTCTTCTGGGCTTTGATGGATTACGCAAAGGGGCTAACGGTAAATATGCCGGATTCAGCGTGCAGCCGCTGGCGGATATGAACGGTAAAATGAATCTTGATGATGCAGCCTTTTTCTTCGGTCAGCAGGACGACTGGAAAATTAAAATCGGTCGCTTCGAAGCCTACGATATGTTCCCGCTTAATCAGGATACGTTTGTTGAATATTCCGGCAACACGGCGAACGATCTGTATAGCGACGGCTACGGCTATATTTATATGATGAAAGAGGGGCGCGGACGCAGCAGCAGCGGCGGCAACTTCCTGCTGAGTAAAAATCTCGATAACTGGTATTTTGAGGTGAATACGCTGGTGGAGGACGGCAGCTCGCTGTTCGTGGACCAGAATTATCACGGCAACGCGCTGGATAACCGTAAAAATGTGGTTTACGTGCGTCCGGTCGCGGCCTGGCAATCCGGCGCCTGGTCGGTGGCGGCGGCGATGGAGAGTAACCTCGTTAATAATGCTTACGGTTATGAGAATCAGAATGGACGTTGGGTCGATCAGTCCAGCCGCACCGGCTACGGCATGACGATGAGCTGGAACACGCTGAAAACCGATGCCGAGGACGGGGCGGTGGTGAACTTAAGCACCGCGTATCTGGACGCGGCGGACGAAAAGGATTTCAGCGCCGGTATCAATGCGTTATGGCATCGCGTGGAGCTGGGCTATATCTATGCGCATAACAAAATCGACCAGTTTAATATGTCCGGCGTCAACGCGGAGTGCGATAGCGACTGCGCGATTCTGGCTCCGGGGCGCTACGACATTCACACCATTCATACCTCATGGCATCTGCCGAATATTATGGATATGCCGAACTTTAATATTTATCTCGGAGCCTATGCGTCATGGCTCGATTCATCGGCAGCGAAAAGCGGCAATACCGATGAACGCTACGGCGCGCGGGTGCGGTTTAAATATTTCTTCTGACGGTCTTCCCGGGTCGCGGCGTAAACGCCTTACCCGGGCTACTGGATCGCAGACGGCTGTGAACATGTAGCCCGGCTAAGCACCGCGCGAGCCGGGACGTTGCCGAATCACTACACCTCCGCCAGATACAGCGCCGGCATACCCTCTTTATCGGAGGTAAACAGCACCCAGCGGTTATCCGGTGAAAATGACGGATGCGGATGCGTCGCCTGGCGCTCGCCTTCAATCACTTTCCAGGTGGAGTCGTGGCGGCACACCGCAGTCTGCTTATCGGCGGCAATATCAAACACCCAGATAAACGGATCGTTAAGCTGTATATCGCTGGTGCTGTGCGGCGCGCCGTCGCCGACTACCAGGGTGCCATCGTGATTGCTCATCAGATGTGAGCAGGGAGGAATGGCCATCAGCTGGCGATTTTCCAGCGTTGCCGGGTCGGCGCGATACAGATAGCGGTGCGGATCGTTTTCCTGATGCGCGACATAGTAAAGCGCGGATCCATCCGGCACCCAGAATTCGTGGGTAAAGCTCTCTCCCGACCGGTGCTGGCGAACCTTGCGCATATGGCTGCCGTCAGCGTTGATAAGCCACATTCGGGCATCGATAGCATCGCGCGGGCCTTCGTGGCAGAAGGCGATGGTGCCGTCATCAAACGGGCGGTAAATCGGGTGGCCGAGCCAGCGTTTTTCCTGCAATACCACGCGCTGCTCGCCGCTGCGCAGGTCGATATTAATCAGCCGGCACTCTGGCTCGGTGAAGTAGAATGCGCGGAACTTGCCCCAGTCGGTCAGCGGCTGCCAGTCGCTTTTTTTGATTTCGATACCCACCATCTGGCTGCAATCGCTATTGGCGACCCAGGTCCCGTAGGCCACCCATTGGTCATCCACCTGATACACCACCTGCTCCTCCAGCGAGGCCAGATCCACGCGGCGCAGCTGCTGGTTGTTTTTCACGTACCACAGCGACCGGTCGTCGGCGGAAAGGAAACCGCCAAAGGTGTTATCGCCCGGCCCGTCGGTGAGCTGGGTGGCCTGTTGGCCAGCGATATCGAGTAAATAGTAGTTCCAGTGGCCTTCAAACGCGCCGCCGAAAATCAGCTTGCTGCCGTCCCGGGTAAAGCATTTTTGATAGAAGTAGTTGCGGTGGCAGATAACATGCGGTGGCGTCATCCGGATCACCTGGTGACCGGTTTCGCTGTCCTGCGTATGCAGAAAGCTCAGCGGGATGATTTTGCCTTTCATGATTCATTCACTCCTTGCTAAAAAAATACCCCGCAGCCGGAGCTGCGGGGTAGGGACCGATAACGGGTTGTTAGCGCATCGCGCGGCGCAGGATGCGGTCAGACTGACGCTGGAAGTCAATTGCCGTCTCTTCTACGGTTTTCTGCCCGTAGTCGATGTACTGCAGAGAGGTGCCAAACTGGGCGACGATCTGCGGGTCATCAAAGTATGGCGACACCGAGAGTTTGGCCGGTAGGGACTGCGCCAGGCGCAGACCTGATACCGCCGGATCGTCCTCTTTGATCGCGCCGTTTTCGGTCAGGTATTGCACCGCGACTTTGCTCAGCGGCACGCCGCGCTCAAGTCCCAGCGTCTCAACGCCTTCTTTGCTGTTCAGCAGGAAGTTGATCACCTTCGCCGCCGCTTCCGGATTTTTGGTGGATTTACCAATGGAGAGCATCTGCGCAGGTTTAAAGAACAGACCCGCGTCGGTAGCGCCCGGCAGCATCGGATAGCTGCCCAGCTCCAGCTTCGCCGGCGGCTTCAGGTTGTCGGAGTATTTGTTAATGGTGGAGTTCCACATATAGGTCCCCGCCCACTCGCCCTGAATCCACGGCTTCATTTCATACATATTGCTCTTACCGAACGAGGCATAGTACTTGGTGTCCGGCATGACGTGGCTGTCGATAAGCTTTTTATACATCTGGAAGAATTCGACCCACTGCTCTTTGCTGTAGGAGAATTTTTTGGTTTTTTCATCGATAGCCGGCTGGTTGTACTTCTGAATCATATATGAATTGAGCAGCGCCAGGGTGTCCTGGTGCTCCAGCACCACCGGGTAATACTGTTTACCCAGCTTGCTCTCAAAGGTTTTACCCGCCGCCATCAGTTCGTCCCAGGTTTTCGGGTACTCAACGCCGGCTTTTTTCCAGGTCTCGTCGTTGAAGTAGAACACGCGCGCGGTGACGGAAATGGGGATACCGTTAAGCTTGCCGTCCACCGTGGTGGTTTGCAGCTCTTTGGCATCAAACTGGCTCAGGTCGATTACGTCCTTCATCTTGTTGAGGTCGTAGAAGCCTTCGCCGTTTTTCGAGAAGATCGGCAGCCAGTTCCAGTTAGTTTGCATCACGTCCGGCTCGGTGCCGCCGGCGATTTGCGTGGTCAGGCGCGAAAGGTGGCCATCCCAGCCGGTATATTCCGCTTTAACGTTGATATCCGGGTTTTGTTTATGAAACTCTTCCAGCGCCTTCAGGGTCACCTGGTGACGGCCGTTGCCGCCCCACCATGACATACGCAGGTCGACATCCTTCGCCATGGAAGGTAATGCGGTAAGGCCCAAAGTTGCGGAGATTGCGGCGCTTAAAAGCACTTTTTTCATTTTAATACTCCAGGGTTCACAGAGAGATGTTCTGTTCAGTTTTGGCGTCAAAGATATGACACTTGTTGAGATCGAACTTGAAATGCACCGTGCGATGAAGCCCTTTCTCAATCATTGGCTTCGCTTCATCGGACGGCACGCGGGCGGTCAGTTCATAATCGGCAACCTTCAGGTAGACGAAGAATTCATGGCCCATGTTTTCCACCCGCACCATTTCACCGGCGCAGGAGCCTTCAGCAAACGGTTCATCGGAGATGGAGACGAACTCCGGGCGGACGCCAAAGAACACCTGCTGGTTCTTATGGGTCTCGACCTTACTCTGCAATCTGTCGTTTAGCGGCAGCAGCCCGTCGCCAACGGTCAGATGCAGGCGACCCGCTTGCTCAACCAGCTTGCTGGGACGAATATTCATCTCCGGCGCGCCGATAAACCCGGCCACAAACATGTTTTTCGGCTTGTGATAGAGGTTGTCCGGGGTATCCACCTGCATGATATGGCCCAGCTTCATCACGCAAATGCGGTCGCCCATGGTCATCGCTTCGGTCTGATCGTGGGTAACGTACACGGTGGTCGCCGGTTTACCGGATTTCTTCAGCTGCTTATGCAGGTCGGAAATACGGATGCGCATCGAGGCGCGCAGCTTGGCGTCAAGGTTAGAGAGCGGTTCATCGAACAGGAATACATCCGGTTTCTTCACAATCGCGCGGCCAACCGCCACGCGCTGTGCCTGGCCGCCGGAGAGCTGGCGCGGCAGACGATCCAGCAGCTCTTCCAGCTCAAGGATTTTCGCCGCTTCGTTAACCTGGGCCTCAATCTGGTCTTTTGGCAGCTTGCTCAGCTTCAGGCCGAAGGCAAGGTTTTCGCGCACCGTCATATGCGGATAGAGCGCGTAGTTCTGGAAGACCATCGCGATACCGCGCGCTTTTGGCGCGAGGTTATTCACGATTTTTTCGCCAATCCGCACTTCGCCGCCGCTGATGGTTTCCAGACCGGCCAGCATGCGCAGGGTAGTGGATTTGGCGCAGCCGGACGGCCCAACGATAACCATAAACTCGCCGTCCGCGATTTTCAGATCGATACCATGTACCGCCTTGAAGCCGTTGGAGTAGACCTTTTCCAGTTTGTTGAAAATAACTTCAGCCATGATATTTCCCTCTTAACCTTTAATTCCGCTGCTGGTAACGCCCTGTACGAAGTAGCGTTGTGCCAGGAAGAACACGATGATGGACGGCAGAATGGAGATGCTCGCCATTGCCAGAATTTCGTTCCACGGAGCGCCTTCCGTGACGTCGATGGACATTTTCAGCGCCAGCGCGATGGGGTATTTATCCACGCTGTAGACGTAAATCAGCGGACCGATAAAGTCGTTCATGGACCACATGAACTGGAACAGCGCCACCGAGATAATCGCCGGTTTCAGAATCGGCACCACCACGTACCACAGCACCTGAATAGAGTTGCAGCCGTCAATCTGCGCCGCTTCTTCCATGTCGCGCGGAACGCCGCGCAGGAACTGAATCAGCATGAAGACAAAGAACCCCTGAGTGGCAAAGGCCAGCGGCAGGTACAACGGCAGATAGCTGTTCAGCATGCCCATTTCACGGAACATCAGATACTGCGGGATCAGCAGTACGGTGCTCGGCAGGAGCATGGTGGTGATCAGCGTGGCGAACCAGAATTTCTTCCACGGGATCTCGAAGCGGGCAAAGCCGTAGGCCACGATGGTGGAGGAGATAATGGTCAGCAGCACCTTCGGGATCACATACTTGAAGGTGTTCAGCATGTAGTGGCCGAAGTTGTACTCGGTGCCGGTTTTCCAGCCGTTGATAAAGCCATCCCATGTCGCGTGGGCAGGCCACAGGCTCAGGGTGGTGAAGATCTCGTGGTTTGGTTTGAACGACGCCGAGAACATCCATACCAGCGGGTAGAGCATCAGCAGGCCGACGAACAGCAGTATCACGTAGCGAATTGAGCGGCTGACTTTTTCACGACGCAGCGTCCGCGCGACTTCACGTTCGGCGATGTCCCTTGCTTCAGAGATTTGTTGGATATCAGCCATTTTTGCCTCCCTTATCGGCGGAGTAGAACACCCAATATTTTGAAGACTTAAACGCAATGGCGGCAAAGACCGCGACCACCAGGAACAGTACCCACGCCAGCGCCGCGCCGTAGCCCATATCGAAGTACTTAAAGGCGGTGTCGTAGATATAGAGCGAGAACAGATAGGTGGAGTAGGTTGGGCCGCCGCCGGTGATGACGTACGGGCCGGTAAACTCCTGGAACGCCTGAGTGGTCTGCATGATGAAGTTGAAGAAAATCACCGGCGTGATCAGCGGCACCGTGACCTTCATAAACATTTGCCATTTTGACGCGCCATCGATCATCGCCGCTTCATATTGTGATTGCGGAACGTTCTGCAGCGCCGCAAGGAAGATGACCATCGCCGAACCGAACTGCCAGACGCGCAGCAGGGTGACGGACATCAGGGCCAGCGAGGGCTCGCCGAGCCAGTTGACCGGGTCAAAGCCAAGTACGCCGATAAAGCTGTTCAGCAGGCCGTCGATAGCAAACAGCGCGCGCCACAGAACGGCGATCGCCACCGAGCTACCGAGAATGGACGGGATATAGTAGGCGGTACGGAAAAAACCGATGCCGCGCAGCTTAAAGTTGAGGACAAAAGCGATCCCCAGCGCGAAAGCCAGCTTTAACGGGATGGTTAAAAAGACATACGCAAACGTCACGCCCATTGATTTCCAGAAGAGGCCATCTTCGGTCAGCATGTAGCGATAGTTTTCGATGCCGTTAAACACCGGTGGACTCATCAAATCGTACTCAGTGAAACTGAGGAAGAAAGATGAAACAAAGGGAAAGGCGGTAAAGACTATCAACCCTATGATATAGGGGGATATCCATGCCAATCCCAGCATTCTGTTTTCATTCATACATACCTACCTGGCTTACGAGTTTGTAATACGGATTCGGGGTTACTGTCTTTCCCGCGGCCCGTGCCGCCGGAAAGTTAATGCGTTCCTGGTATGTCAGCGGTGAATCATTCCTTGTTAACGGTGCGTGTGTTGAGCGCTTTTGCGCGCTTGTCGTCCCTGGAGAACATCTGTTTTTTGATTTTGTCTTACCCGGCGTCCTGATTTTGTAAAACGCCGTTTTAATTTTATTTTATTGCTATTTATTACGGAGTCATTCGGTTGATCGCGGAAATGTGATCAAAGTCGAAACGATGTTTCAAAAAGGTGCTGGCGCGCGCATTTTGCAGGAGGAAAGGTCATAAAAAAGGATGAGCGGCAGGCGCAGTGAGGCTATTCAGGCGGGATTAATTGCTCTGCTAATCATTATGCCTGGACATACTTTATGACAATTATTATTAGCGGAAAAGTTCAGAAAATGGTGGGCACGCCCGGCATGCCCTGGGGCAGGAGAAATTACTTTTGCAGAAAATCCTGACGAACGGGAGTAAAGGTATCAAGAAGCGTGCCCGGCTTCAGGCAGACGCAGCCGTGCATAATTTCCGGCTTCTTATAGAGCGTATCGCCGGCGCTGACCACGTGCTTTTCATCACCGATGGTGAACTCAAACTCGCCGGAGAGCACATAGGTGAGCTGCTCGTGCGGGTGATTATGCATCGGCCCGATAGCGCCCGCTTCGAAGTTCACTTCAACCGCCATCATCTTGCCATCGTGCGCAAGGATGCGGCGGGTGACGCCATTGCCCAGATCTTCAAGGGTGGTCTCTTTATGAAAAATAAACATCCGCTGGTCCTGTAATTAAATGAAACAATGTTTCATTTAATCTATCGCATAATCTTCTAAAAGGAAACGATCGTCGGGAGAAGTGGAAAGTCGATCACAACTTTGTTTTACTGAAAACCTCACACAAGGAGGGATGATGAAAACGATTGGTCTGTTAGGCGGCATGAGCTGGGAATCGACGATTCCTTACTACCGGCTGATTAACGAAGGTATTAAAGCGCGCCTCGGCGGCCTGCACTCCGCCAGCCTGCTGCTGCACAGCGTGGATTTCCACGAAATTGAAGCCTGCCAGTCAAGCGGCGACTGGCAGCGCGCGGGCGAGATCCTCGCCCAGGCGGCGGCCGGCCTGCAGCAGGCGGGCGCAGAGGGGATTGTCCTGTGTACCAACACTATGCATAAAGTCGCGCAGGCGATTGAAACGCGCTGCGATGTGCCGTTTTTGCATATTGCCGACGCGACCGGACGGGCGATTACCGCGAAAGGGCAGAACCGCGTTGCGCTATTAGGGACCCGCTATACCATGGAGCAGGATTTTTATCGCGGGCGCCTGCAGCAGCAGTTCGCTATCGACACGCTGATCCCGGAGGCTGAAGATCGTGAGCGGATTAACCAGATCATTTTTGATGAACTGTGCCTCGGCGTCTTTAGCGAGCATTCACGCGACTACTATCTTCAGGTCATCGAGCTCCTGGCGGAGCAGGGGGCGGAAGGGGTGATTTTCGGCTGTACCGAAATCGGCCTGCTGGTGCCGGAAGAGAGCAGCCCGCTGCCGGTGTTTGATACGGCCGCGATTCACGCGGCGGACGCGGTGGAGTTTATGCTGTCGTGAGTACCGCTTCGAGCGGCGTCAGGATACGCGACATGCTGTTTTGCAAATGCAGGGCGAAGGCATCGACCAGCGCGGAGCCGGGGCGGTGCAGCGGGCGCACCAGGCTAACGGTAAAAGGCACTTCAACGCTAAAGCGGCGTACCACCACGCCGTTCCCGGCATAATCGAGGGCGGTGAGCGGGTTAACCACCGAAATGCCGACCCCGGCTCTTACCATCGCGCAGATGGAGGCGGCGCTGTGCGTCTCCACCACCATCCGCCGTTTGACCTGATGTTCGACAAACAGGGCATCGAGCAGCTGGCGATAGCTATCGGTGCGCGACAGGCTAATGTAGTTTTCGCCGTGAAAATCCGCAGGCGTCAGCATCGGCTTAGCCGCTAACGGATGGCCCTGCGGCAGTACGCACACTTCATTCAGGGTCAGCAGCGGCGTACGCTCGGTTCCGGCGGGGGTATGCAGGGTTTCCGTCAATCCCAGATCGTGGCGCTGGGCCGACAACCACTCCTCCAGCAGCGGTGATTCCTGGGGGACAATTTGCAGGCTGACGTCCGGGTAGCGCGCTAAAAACGGCGCCAGCAGCAGCGGCAATAGCGATTGGGAGAAGACCGGCAGACAGGCTATCGACAGCTCGCCCTGGCGGAACTCGCGCAGGCTTTCTGCGGCGCTGACGATTCTGTCCAGACCGTACCAGGATCGCTGCACCTCTTCAAACAGACGTAATCCCTGAACCGTAGGCTGCAGGCGCCCGCGCGTGCGGGAGAATAGCGTCAACCCCAGCACCTTTTCAAAACGCGCCAGCTCGCGGCTGACGGTGGGCTGCGAGGTATGCAGCATGCGTGCGGCCTCGGTCAGATTGCCGGTGGTCATCACCGCATGAAAGATTTCAATATGACGCAGGTTGACGGCGGGCATGGGGGTTCCTTAAGTGGCGCAAGCCATATCATTTTTGCATAGAGTGGCAATAAAACGATATTTTTTATTGCGTACGCGCTGTGGCGTAATCGTAAAAAACAGAAATAACGCACACACAGCACCGGAGTTCCTTATGCCACACTCGCTTTACGCTACCGATACCGACCTGAGCGCAGAAAACCTGCTGCGTCTGCCCGCCGAATTCGGTTGCCCGGTTTGGGTTTACGACGCGCAGATTATCCGCCGCCAGATTGCCCAATTGAGCCAGTTCGACGTGGTGCGTTTTGCGCAGAAGGCCTGCTCCAATATCCACATTCTGCGCCTGATGCGCGAGCAGGGCGTGAAGGTGGATTCGGTGTCGCTGGGCGAGATCGAGCGCGCGCTGGCGGCCGGGTACGATCCGCATCAGCATCCGGAAGATATCGTCTTTACCGCCGATCTGATCGACGATGCAACCCTGGCGCGGGTTAAAGAGCTGCAGATCCCGGTCAACGCCGGCTCAATTGATATGCTGAGCCAGCTGGGCGAAGTCTCTCCGGGCCACCGCGTCTGGCTGCGCGTTAACCCGGGCTTCGGCCACGGCCACAGCCAAAAAACCAATACCGGCGGCGAGAACAGCAAGCACGGGATCTGGCACAGCCATTTAACGGCGGCGCTGGAAGTGATGCGTCGCTATCAGCTCCAGCTGGTGGGGATTCACATGCATATCGGTTCTGGGGTCGACTATGGTCACCTGGAACAGGTCTGCGGCGCGATGGTGCGTCAGGTTGTTGAATTCGGGCAGGATCTGCAGGCGATCTCCGCCGGCGGCGGACTGTCGATCCCGTATCACGAAGATGAGGAGGCGATCGATACCGATCACTACTTCGGCCTGTGGAACGCGGCGCGCGAGCAGATCGCTAAACATCTGGGCCATCCGGTCGCGCTTGAGATCGAACCGGGTCGCTTCCTGGTGGCGGAGTCCGGCGTGCTGGTTTCTCAGGTTCGCAGCGTGAAGGAGATGGGCAGCCGCCACTTCGTGCTGATTGACGCCGGTTTTAATGATTTGATGCGCCCGGCGATGTACGGCAGCTATCACCATATTACCGCTCTCGCCGCGGACGGCCGCGATCTGCGCGCCGCGGCGGAGGTTGAAACCGTAGTGGCCGGGCCGCTGTGCGAATCGGGCGATGTATTTACCCAGCAGGAGGGGGGGAAAGTGGAAACCCGCCTGCTGCCTGCGGTGGCGCCGGGGGATTATCTGGTGCTGCACGATACCGGCGCTTACGGCGCGTCGATGTCTTCTAACTACAACAGCCGTCCGCTGCTGCCGGAAGTGCTGTTCGACAACGGCAAAGCGCGGCTGATCCGTCGTCGCCAGACCATTGAAGAGCTGTTGTCGCTCGAGCAGCTGTAAGGTGGTGCCCGATGGCGCTTCGCTTATCGGGCCCGCTAATTATGCGTAATACGGCCCGGTGGTGACCGACTCGCGCAGCACCAGCTTGCCGGTAAACGGCGGTATGGTCTCGATCGGCTGGCCGTTGGCCAGTTTGATGGCCTGATCGATAGCGGTGGTGATCATGTTATCGATCGGCAGATAGACCGTCGACAGCCCCGGCTCCAGCCATTTCGCGCTCGGCGCGTCATCAAAACCAAACAGCGAAATATCCTGCGGGATCCGCAGCCCTGCCTGATGCAGCGCTTTCGACGCGCCCAGCGCCATATCATCGTTACAGGAAAACAGCGCGCTAAACGGCGTTTTCTCTTCCAGCAGCTCGCAGCAGAGTTCATAGCCGCGGCTCATGGTGGAGTCGCCGTATTTCACCTTCGCCGGATCCCACTTGATGCCGTGCTTCTTCAGCGCGTTGCGATAGCCTTCCAGGCGAGCTTTACCCGTCGGCGTGTGCATCGGCACGGTCAAACAGGCAATATCGCGATGGCCCTGGGCAATGAGGTACTCAACCGCCTGAAACGCCGCGTCCTGCTGTTCGAAGAACACGCAGCGCTCCCGGGCCTGGCTAACGTCGCGGTTGATCACCACCAGCGGCATGGCGATAGACTCAATAAGCGACATAATCTTCTTTTCGCTCATATGGCGCGTGTAGAGCACGATGGCATCGCACTGGCGATCGGCCAGCATCTGCACTGCCTCTTCTTCACGCTCCGGCGCATCGTGGCCGTCGGTGACGATCAGCTGTTTGCCCCAGGCTTCCGTCTGGCGAGAAGCCTGCTGCAGCAGGCGGCCAAAATAGAAGCCGTCAAAGGTGGAAACCACCAGACCGATGCTGTTGCTCGTGCGGTTCGCCAGCGAGCGGGCGAGAAAGTTAGGCCGGTAGCCCAGCTCTTCCATCGCCTTAAAAACCTGTTGGCGGGTGCTCTCTTTCACCTGACCTGTGCCGTTCAACACGCGGGAAACCGTCGCTTTAGAGACGCCTGCGCGAATTGAGACATCCAGCATTGTAGCCATTCATCCGATTCCTGATATCACGTGGTGAACCGCAGTTTATCACAGACATTCAGGGGGATATGGCTTCATGGCGCGGTAAAAAACCATCGCGATCACGCTTTTACAGGAATTGATCGCAGGGAAAAGAAAATCGCAAATGCGGTATGCCAATTATCGCCTTTCTGGAATGCCAATGAACGGGTTGGGAGCTTAATCACAGAACTTATTCTCCCCAGTGGCTATTTTTTGGTATGCCAATAGGTGTTTGGCTGTACACCTGGTGCGCTAAAAGCCCTTAAACCTGAGGTATCCTCTATGGCATTGCAGGACAAACTGATCGACTCACTGGGGAGTTTCGCCACGAAATTCAACAGCTACCGCTACATCATGGCGATAAAATCCGCTTTTATTACCCTGATGCCGGTGATCATCGTCGGCGCCTTTTCGGTGCTGATCTCCAATATGGTGCTGGATCCGAAAAACGGACTCGCCAGCTTTCAGGCGCTCTCTTTTCTGGCGGCGCTGAAACCCATTACCAGCGCGATCAACTACGCCACCCTTAACTTTCTCAATATTGGCGCGGTCTTTCTTATCGGCATCGAGCTGGGGCGGATTAACGGCATCAAGAGCCTGTTCCCCGGTCTGCTGGCGGTGATCTGCTTTATCTGCGTGACGCCGACCACCGTCGAAATGATGGTCGACGGGCAAATGCATGAAGTGAAAGATGTGCTGCTGCGCCAGTTTTCCGATACCCGTAGCCTGTTCCTCGGTATGTTTATCGCCATTCTGTCGGTGGAGATCTACTGCTGGCTGGAGGGCCGCAAGGGGCTGAAGATCAAGATGCCGGATACCGTACCGCCCAACGTATCGGCGTCGTTCTCCGCCCTCATCCCGGCCATTATCACCACCACGGTGATTGCCACCTTTGGCTTTATTTTCCATCAGGCCACCGGCATGTACCTGTATGACGCGGTCTATCAGGTGGTGCAGCAGCCGCTGGAGCGGGTGGTGCAAAGCCTGCCGGGGATCCTGCTGCTGATGTTTGTCGCGCAGCTGTTCTGGGTTATCGGCATCCACGGCAACCAGATGATCAAACCGATCCGCGAACCGCTGCTGCTGGGAGCCATCACCGTCAATATGAGCGCCTTTGAGCAGGGCAAAGAGGTGCCTAATATCATCACCATGCCGTTCTGGGACGTTTATATGAGCATCGGCGGATCGGGGCTGACGATTGGCCTGCTGATCGCGGTCATGATCGCCACCAAACGCAAAGAGATGAAAGAGATCGCCAAGCTGTCGATTGGGCCGGGTCTGTTCAATATTAACGAACCGGTGATTTTCGGCATGCCGATCATGCTCAATCCGATCCTCGCGATCCCTTTTATCATCACGCCGCTGGTGACCGGCAGCATCGGCTACTTCGCGACCGCCGCCGGCTTTGCCGGTAAAGCGGTGGTGATGGTGCCGTGGACCACCCCGCCGCTGATCAACGCCTGGCTCTCTACGGCGGGTTCGATGGGGGCGGTGGTGACGCAGCTTATCTGCATCCTGACCGCGGTGCTGATCTATCTGCCGTTCGTCAAAATAGCCTCCCGCCGCGCGGAAAACGCTCAGCGCCAGGCGGAGAACGAGCAGGCCAGCCAACAGATATGAGGACACAATGACGACAGTAAAGATGGCGATCCCCCACGACTTTATCCTCGGCGCCGCCGCTTCCGCGTGGCAAACCGAGGGCTGGTGCGGTAAGAAAGCGGGCCAGGATTCCTGGCCGGATCTCTGGTACAAGAACGACCGCCGCGTCTGGCATAACGGCTACGGCCCGGCGGTGGCGACCGATTTTATCAACCGCTTCCGCGAAGACGTGCAGTTGATGAAGCTGGCGGGGCTGACCCACTACCGCACGTCGATTAACTGGTCGCGCTTTCTCACCGATTATGAAAACGTCACGGTCGATGAAGACTATGCGGCTTACTACGACCAGCTCTTCGATGAAGTGCTGGCCAACGGCATCGAGCCGATGATCTGTCTTGAGCACTATGAACTGCCCGGCTATCTGCTGGAGCAGTACGGCGGCTGGGCGTCGAAAAAGGTGGTTGAGCTGTTTGTGCAGTACGCGGAGAAAGTGTTCGCCCGCTATCACCACAAAGTCACGCGCTGGTTCACCTTCAATGAACCGATCGTGGTGCAGACCCGCGTTTATCTGGATGCGCTGCGCTGGCCTTACGAGCAGAACACCGGCACCTGGATGCAGTGGAATCACCACAAGGTGCTGGCGACGGCAAAAGTGGTCCGGCTGTTTCGCGAGAAAGGCTATCGCGGCACGGTAGGCTGCATTCTTAACCCGGAGGTCACCTATCCGCGCTCAAAAGCGCCGCACGATGTACGCGCCGCCGAACGCTACGATCTGTTTTATAACCGGGTTTTCCTCGATCCGCTGGTCCACGGCCTCTACCCGCCTGAGCTACTGGCTCTGCTCGAACAGCACGGGGTCTCCTGGGATTATAACTCGGAGGAGCTGGCGATAATCCGCGACAACACCGTTGATGAGCTGGGGATTAACCTCTACTACCCGCATCGGGTTAAGGCTCCATCGCGCGCCTGGCATCCGCAGACGCCGTTCCATCCGGCTTACTACTATGAGCCCTTTGAGCTACCGGGGCGGCGGATGAACCACTCACGCGGCTGGGAGATTTATCCGCAAATCGTTTTTGATATGGCGATGCGGATCAAGCAGGACTACCGCAATATTCCGTGGTTCGTGGCGGAAAGCGGCATGGGCGTGGAAAACGAAGGGCAGTTTCGCAATGGTGAAGGCACCATCGCCGACGACTACCGGATCCGTTTTATCAGCGAGCATCTGTGGCAAACGCTGCGCGCGCGGGAAGCAGGGGCCAACTGTCACGGCTACATGCTGTGGGCGTTTACCGACAACGTTTCGCCGATGAACGCGTTTAAAAATCGCTACGGGCTGATTGAAATCGATCTGCAAAATAATCGTGCGCGGCGGCCCAAGGCGTCCGCCAGCTGGTTCCGTAAGCTAGGCGAGAGCCGGGAATTGACGCTGGATATTGACGATGAGTGGCGCTAGCCGGGCTGAAATTTTGCTAAGATAGCGGCCGATATTGACTCGCAGGCTCATAACGCACAGGTGATATTGTGGAGAAGGCTATCATTCCGCCGGAAAAGAAACCCTACCAGGAAATAGGTGATGATTTACGCGCACAGATTGCGCAGGGGCGCTATCCCATCGGGTCGCGCCTGCCGCCGGAACGCAATATCGCCGAGACCTACGGCGTGAGCCGGACCATCGTCCGCGAAGCGCTGCTGATGCTGGAGCTGCAGGGGACGGTCGACATTCGCCAGGGCTCCGGGGTGTACGTGATGCGCATCCCGCACGAGGACGATAGCGAGGAAGAACAGATGTTGAGCAGCGACGTCGGGCCGTTCGAAATCCTGCAGGCCCGCCAGCTGCTGGAGAGCAATATCGCCGCTTTTGCCGCCAAAATGGCCACCCGCGCCGATATCGATAACCTGAAGCGGATTATCGAGCAGGAACAGCGGGCGATTGCCGCCAACGATACCAGCCAGGATAACGCCCGGCTGTTTCACCTGGTGCTGGCCGGCGCGACGCAAAATCAGATGCTGCTGGCGACGGTTGAGCGCATCTGGCTGCAGATGGACAGCAGCCCGCTGTGGCAGCAGTTCAACGTGCATATCGCCAGCCGGGCGTACCGGCTGAAGTGGCTCGGAGACCGGCAAACGCTGCTTGCCGCCCTGCGCCGACGCGATGTGATGGGGGCCTGGCAGGCAATGTGGCAGCATCTTGAAAATGTCAAAAACAGCCTGCTGGAGCTCTCCGATGAAGACGCGCCGGACTTTGACGGCTATCTCTTTGAATCGGTACCGATTTTTCAGGGAAAGCTGGTATGATTATTCACCCCCTCTACGCTGCGCCGCAGCACGCTTCATGCGTGACGGAGTGGCTCTGGCGAGCGTTTGGCGCTGACGCGCTGCCGCGGGCGTTCTTCGCCAGCATTGTCGAACATAGCCAGACGCCGGGAGCGCTGCCCATTACCTTTGTGGCCGTGGAGGGCGAGAGGCTGCTGGGCACCGTCGGCCTGTGGCGCTGCGATTTAATCAGCCGTCAGGATCTCTATCCGTGGATGGCGGCGCTCTACGTGGCGCCTGAGGCGCGCGGGCAGGGGCTGGCGGGAAAACTACAGCAGCACGTCATCGGATATGCCAGAGCGCAGGGCTATACCGAGCTATTTCTCTACTCCGCCTGCCGCGATTTTTATGAGCGTTTTGGCTGGCAGTATATCGGCGAAGGCCTGGATTATCCGGCCAGCGCCGTCAGTTTATACCGCTACGATTTATCGCTGTCGAGGGGCGCAATCACCGAGTGACGGCGGACCAGCGTGGGGCTGAAAAGGTGGGTAATCTCCGGCGGCGGGCGATGCTCCGCCAGCGCTAACGCCAGCTCCGCGGCCTGCGTCGCCATGGTGACAATCGGATAGCGTACGGTGGTCAGACGCGGGCGCACGTAGCGCGAAATCAGCACGTCATCAAAGCCAATCAGCGAAATCTCACGCGGCACATCAATCCCGTTATCGTTTAATACGCCCATCGCGCCGGCGGCCATCGAGTCGTTATAGCAGGCGACGGCGCTGAAGTTCCTGCCGCGGCCCAGCAGCTCGGTTATCGCCTGTTCTCCGCCGCTCTCATCGGGCTCGGCAAAGGTCACCAGGCGATCGTTGCACGGCAGATCGCTCTCTTTTAACGCTGCCCAGTAGCCCTGCAGCCGGTCTTCAGCATCGGAAATAGCGTGATTAGAGCAGAGATAGCCGATGCGGGTGTGCCCCTGCTGAATCAGGTGGCGGGTCGCGAGCCATGCGCCGTAGCGGTCATCCAGCGCCACGCAGCGCTGCTCGAAGCCGGGCAGGATGCGGTTAATCAGCACCATGCCGGGGATTTGCTGCATCAGCGAGGCCAGTTCGTCATCGGGGATCATTTTGGCGTGGACCACCAGCGCCGCGCAGCGGTGGCGAATCAGCTGTTCAATCGCCTGGCGCTCTTTATGGAGGTTGTGATAGCCGTTACCGATCAGCAAAAAATTGCCGGTATTGTAGGCGACCTGCTCGACGGCTTTCACCATCGCGCCGAAGAAGGGGTCGGAGACATCGCCCACCACCAGGCCGACGGTTTCCGTTGACTGCTGCGCCAGCGCGCGGGCGTTGGCGTTGGGGTGATAATTTAGCGTTTCCATCGCGGCGCCTACCGACTGGCGCGAGGCTTCGCTGGCTTTCGGTGAATTGTTAATAACGCGGGAGACGGTAGCGACGGAGACTCCTGCGAGCCGGGCTACATCCTTAATAGTCGCCATACCAGGCCTTTTTTAGGGTAAGCGTTTACATGGCATTTATGTTACGGGAAAGCGCGGCAGATTCAAGGGTTGGTACTTTTGGGTTAATGCAATTGTGACGCAGATTAGCGTTGCGGGTGAAATAGTTACCCACAGGGGTGCGGAGAATTATTCCGGGAACGGACAATTCACACCTTTGCTTACACTTTGCGATTGGCTGTTGCGAATGTTCGCTGGTTTACCCATTCATTGCATTGATACTCTGGCTATCCCAGAGGTATTGATAGGTGGAGTCAACTTCAGGTTGACCACTTAATTACACCAGCCTGCGCAGATGCGCAGGTTTTTTTTTGCCCGCTGCTAGCCGTTGTTACAGTTCGCGAAAAAAGTAATAACTGGTTGCACTTAGGCTCATTCCCTTGCGTTTTATGGCTGGCGCCGGCGGCGGGAAAAACGAGACAATCAGGATCCCAGAGGTATTGATTGGTGAGTTTTTTAAGTACGCTTTTCGTACTGATTATCTTGCACCGACCTGCGCGGATGCGCAGGTTTTTTTTGTCCTGAATTCCGCTCCTCCTGGTGCATTTTCCGTCCCTTCTCATGTAACCTGCTTTGACTGATTAACCGGTCAAACGGAGTTGTTATGCTTTTGGGATTTTTCAGACTACTTTTCAAAGGATTGTACCGGGTCAAGTTAACCGGTGACCCCCAGGCGCTGCAGCAGCAAAAGGTGCTGATTACGCCAAACCATGTCTCCTTTATTGACGGCGTACTGCTGGCGCTTTTCCTGCCGGTGCGCCCGGTGTTCGCGGTCTATTCCTCAATCAGCGATCGCTGGTTTATGCGCGCGCTAAAGCCGATTATTGATTTTGTGCCGCTGGACCCGACCAAACCGATGTCGATAAAACATCTGGTCCGCCTGATTGAGCAGGGGCGCCCGGTGGTGATTTTCCCGGAAGGGCGGATCTCGGTGAGCGGTTCGCTGATGAAAATTTACGACGGCGCCGCCTTTGTGGCGGCGAAGTCGCAGGCGACCATCGTGCCGCTGAGAATCGAAGGCGCTGAACTAACCCCCTTTAGCCGCCTGAAGGGGCTGGTCAAGCGCCGCCTGTTCCCGCGCATTCAGCTGCATCTGCTGCCGCCGACGCATCTGCCGATGCCCGATGCGCCGCGCGCCCGCGACCGGCGTAAAATTGCCGGTGAAATGCTGCATCAGATCATGATGGAGGCGCGGATGGCGGTGCGCCCGCGCGAAACGCTGTATGAGTCGCTGCTGGCGGCCCAGGACCGCTTCGGCGCGCGCAAACACTGCGTGGAAGATATCAATTTTCAGCCGGACACCTACCGTAAGCTGCTGACCAAAACCCTCTTCGTGGCGCGCATTCTGGAAAAATACAGCGCCCAGGGCGAAAAAATCGGCCTGATGCTGCCGAACGCCGGAATAAGCGCGGCGGTGATTTTTGGCGCGATCGCCCGCGGACGAATCCCGGCGATGATGAACTATACCGCCGGGGTCAAAGGCCTGAGCAGCGCCATTACCGCGGCGGAAATCAAAACCATCTTTACCTCCCGCACCTTCCTCGATAAAGGCAAGCTCTGGCACCTGCCGGAGCAGTTGACGCAGGTACGCTGGGTATTTCTCGAAGATTTAAAAGGCGAGGTTACCGCCGCCGATAAGCTGTGGATTTTTGGCCATCTGCTGATGCCGAAGCTGGCTCAGGTTACGCAGCAGCCGGAAGACGCGGCGATGATTCTGTTTACCTCCGGCTCGGAAGGCAATCCGAAAGGGGTCGTGCATAGCCATAAAAGCCTGCTGGCCAACGTCGAGCAGATTAAAACCATTGCCGACTTTACCGCCAACGACCGCTTTATGTCGGCGCTGCCGCTGTTTCACTCCTTTGGCCTGACGGTCGGCCTGCTGACCCCGCTGTTTACCGGCGCGGAGGTCTTCCTCTATCCCAGCCCGCTGCACTACCGCGTGGTGCCGGAGCTGGTATATGACCGCAACTGTACCGTGCTGTTCGGCACCTCCACCTTCCTTGGCAACTACGCCCGCTTTGCGAATCCGTATGATTTTTATCGCCTGCGTTACGTTGTCGCCGGGGCGGAGAAGCTGCAGGAGAGCACAAAGCAGATCTGGCAGGACAAGTTTGGCCTGCGCATTCTTGAAGGCTACGGCGTCACCGAATGCGCGCCGGTGGTATCGATCAACGTGCCGATGGCGGCGAAAGTGGGCACCGTCGGCCGCATTCTGCCGGGGATGGACGCGCGTCTGCTGGCCATGCCCGGTATTGAAGAGGGGGGCCGTTTACAGCTTAAAGGGCCGAACATCATGAACGGCTATCTGCGAGTGGAGAATCCCGGCGTGCTGGAAGCGCCCGCGGCGGAAAATCAGCACGGCGTAGTCGAGGCCGGCTGGTATGACACCGGGGATATCGTCAGCTTTGACGAACAGGGCTATGTGCGGATTCAGGGCCGCGCGAAGCGCTTTGCCAAAATCGCCGGTGAGATGGTGTCCCTGGAGATGGTCGAGCAGGTGGCGCTGGCGGTTTCGCCGGACAAAATGCACGCCACGGCGATTAAACAGGATGCCAGCAAAGGCGAGGCGCTGGTGCTGTTTACCACCGATAATGAACTGAATCGTGAAAAACTGCTGCGCTATGCCCGTGAACACGGCGTACCGGAGCTGGCGGTACCGCGCGACATTCGCTGGCTGAAGCAGCTCCCGGTACTGGGCAGCGGCAAGCCGGACTTTGTCACCCTTAAAGGCATGGTTGAACAGGCGGAAGATTCGAATGAGTGAGTCAGTACACACTAACACATCGCTGTATTCGAAAGGGATGATGGCGGTTATCTGCGCCCAGTTTCTTTCGGCGTTTGGCGATAACGCGCTGTTGTTCGCCACCCTGGCGCTGATGAAGCAGCTGTTCTACCCGGAGTGGAGCCAACCGGTATTACAGATGTTGTTTGTGGGCGCTTACATTCTCTTCGCGCCGTTTGTCGGACAGTTTGCCGATAGCTTTGCCAAAGGGCGGGTGATGATGGTGGCGAACGGCCTGAAGCTGATCGGCGCGGGGTGCATCTGCTTTGGCGTGAATCCGTTTGTTGGCTATACGCTGGTGGGCATCGGCGCTGCCGCCTATTCTCCGGCTAAATACGGCATTCTCGGCGAGCTGACCACCGGCGATAAGTTAGTGAAAGCGAACGGCCTGATGGAGTCCTCGACCATTGCGGCGATCCTGCTCGGCTCGATGGCGGGCGGTATCCTGGCGGACTGGCATATCATGGCGGCGCTCGGCGTCTGCGCGGTGGTGTACGCCGGCGCGGTGGTCGCCAACCTGTGGATCCCGAAGCTGCCAGCGGCGCGTCCCGGGCAATCATGGCGTTTCAGGCCGATGACCCACAGCTTCTTTAGCGCCTGTACGACGCTATGGCGCAACGGTGAGACCCGCTTTTCGTTAGTCGGCACCAGCCTGTTCTGGGGGGCGGGCGTGACGCTGCGCTTCCTGCTGGTGCTGTGGGTGCCGGCGGCGCTGGGCATTACCAGCAACGCCATGCCGACCTACCTTAACGCGATGGTGGCGGTGGGGATTGTGCTGGGAGCCGGCGCGGCGGCGAAGCTGGTGACGCTGGAAACGGTGTCGCGCTGCATGCCCGCCGGGATATTGATTGGCGTGGCGGTCATCTTTTTCGCCATCCAGCAGGCGCTGCTGCCGGCGTTTGCCCTGCTGCTGCTGCTCGGCGCGTTCGGCGGCTTCTTTATCGTGCCGCTTAACGCCCTGCTGCAGGAGCGAGGGAAACATACGGTCGGCGCGGGCAACGCTATCGCGGTGCAGAACCTCGGCGAAAACGTGGCGATGCTGCTGATGCTGGGCCTCTATTCGCTGGCGGTGAGCATCGGTATTCCTGTCGTCGGCGTAGGGATTGGCTTTGGCGTGGTGTTCGCCCTGGCGATTACTGCCCTGTGGATTTGGGGACGGCGTAAATAATCTCCCGGAGGCGGCGCGTCGCGCCTGTCCGGGCTACAAACCGCACGAACTTGTAGCCCGGACAGATGCGTAGCATCGCCTCCGGGGGCTTTTACGGCCTTACGGTGCCGGGTAGGTATAAACCTGATGCACCGCTTCAATCTCGGCTAAAACCTCTGCTCTCAGCTCCAGATGCAGGCTTTCGACGTTGGTTTTCAGCTGCTCCATGGTGGTCGCGCCCAGCAGGGTGCTGGCGACAAACGGCTGACGACGTACGAAGGCCAGCGCCATCTGCGCCGGGTCAAGGTTGTGCCGCTTCGCGATATCGACATAGGCCGCCACCGCTTTTTGCGTCTGCTCGCCGCTGTAGCGCGTAAAACGGCTGAACAGCGTATTGCGTGCGCCTGCCGGTTTTGCGCCGTTGAGGTATTTCCCGGTCAGCGTGCCGAACGCCAGGCAGGAATAGGCCAGCAGCTCCACGCCTTCATACTGGCTGACTTCCGCCAGGCCCACTTCAAAGCTGCGGTTCACCAGGCTGTACGGGTTCTGGATCGTCACGATGCGCGGCAGGTCGTGCTTGTCCGCCAGATGAAGATAGCGCATCACGCCAAACGCCGTTTCGTTAGAGACCCCGATATAGCGAATCTTGCCGGCGCGCTGGAATTCGGCCAGCGCGTCCAGCGTATCCAGCAGGGTGACGACCGGGGCGGAATCGGCCCA
Source organism: Klebsiella sp. CN_Kp106 (assembly GCF_040064575.1). Taxonomy (NCBI): domain Bacteria; kingdom Pseudomonadati; phylum Pseudomonadota; class Gammaproteobacteria; order Enterobacterales; family Enterobacteriaceae; genus Klebsiella; species Klebsiella sp. CN_Kp106. The sequence continues at coordinate 46,973 of NZ_JBEAIG010000010.1, forward strand.
GGTGTAGCCCAGCTTGCCGAAACAGTTGGTCGGGCGCTGCGGCCAGTGTACCTGATAGAGGTCGAGATAATCGGTCTGCAGGCGCTTCAGGCTGTCGTGCAGCGCCTCGCGGATATTTTTACGATCCAGCTTGTGGTCAGGACGAATGCTGCTGTCGTTATTGCGGGCAGGGCCGCTCACTTTAGAGGCGATAATCAGCTTTTCGCGATTGCCGCGCTTCGCCAGCCAGTTACCGACGTAGGTTTCCGTCAGGCCCTGGGTTTCCGGGCGCGGCGGGACGGGATACATTTCCGCGACGTCAATCAGGTTAATGCCCTGACTCACCGCGTAATCGAGCTGCTCGTGCGCGTCTGCCTCGCTATTCTGCTCACCAAACGTCATTGTGCCCAGCCCCAGCGTGCTGATTTCAAGAGAACTGTGTGGGATACGGTGATACTGCATAGCCGGCTTCCTTTTTTATCAACAAGGTCAGGCGTTCCCCGACAAAGGAATATAAAAATGGCAGAGGGGGAGAAAAAGGGGAAGTAAAAAAATCAAAAAAGCCGGGCTGACGGAATCCGGCCTGATGAATCCTCGCGGACAGATCAGGTTTATCCCGACTTTTCTCTGAATGCTGAAGAATAAAGAACGCTGCTCAACGGTGCGATAAAACGCTAAATCGCGACCTGACGGCGGGACTTAACGTTTAATAATCTGCGAAACGTCGTCACGATTGATCTGCATTTTATTACCCTGCTGATCTTCGTAGCTGATAAGGCCGGTGTCGTCGTCTATGGCGGGTTTGCCGTCGGTCAGAATCATGCGACCATCTTTGGTTGCCATGACGTAATCGCTGCTGCAACCGGAAACCGAGAACGCCAGTCCTACGGCGGAAATCAATACTGCCCATTTTTTCATCGCTATCACCCCTATTATAGCCGCACCTCGTACCAGTATATTAATAGCCTGATTTGTGAGACATAAAAAGCAGTTAAGTCTTAAAAAAGAATTGCAGCCCGTTTCAGGGCTGCGTTTTAGCGGGCTACAGCGGATTTTTTTTATTGCGCAGCAGGTTGAGACTTTCAACCGCAATCGAAAAGAACATCGCGAAATAGATGTAGCCTTTCGGCACGTGCACGTCGAAACTTTCGAGCATCAGCGTAAAGCCGACGAGGATCAAAAACGACAGCGCCAGCATTTTCACCGAAGGATGGCGGTCAACAAAATCGCCTATCGAACGGGCGGCAACCATCATCACCAGCACCGCGATTACCACTGCCGCCATCATAATAAACAGATGGTCCGACAGCCCGACGGCGGTGATCACCGAATCGAGGCTGAAAATAATATCCAGCAGCATAATCTGCACGATGGCGCCCATAAATGAATGGACGTTGGTTTTCAGCCCTTCTTCTTCGCCTTCAATGGATTCGTGAATTTCTTTACTCGCCTTCCAGATCAGGAACAGCCCGCCCAGCAGGAGGATCAGATCGCGAAACGAGATCTCCTGGCCTAGCACGGTAAAGAGAGGATTAGTGAGCTTGACGACCCACGCGATTGACGCCAGCAGCGCCAGACGCATGATCATCGCCCCCATCAGCCCAATACGGCGGGCGTGGGCCCGTTGCGCTGTGGGCAGTTTTGCCACCACCAGAGAGAGGAAAATAATATTATCGATCCCGAGCACTATCTCCAGCAGCGTCAGCGTACCAAGCGCCAGCCAGGCGTTAGGATCGGTTACCCATGCAAATAACATCGTTCAAAGTCCTGCAAAATAGAAAGATGCGATTATATGCAACCGCCACGGCAGAACAAAAAATTAATCATCTCCAGGCCGTTATTTCGAGGAGAGAAGGAAATGGCGGGCGAGCAGGGCGGCGGTAAAGTTTTTCTTCAGATAGAAACCGCGCGGTAGGGTGAGGATCGGTTCGCCGCGGGCGCCTACCGCCTCGGTCAGCGCTTTGCTGTTTGCCGCTTTCGGGCGCAGCTGCAGCACTTCGCCGTGGCGGGCGGTGATGCGCTCGACCTGGCCGAGGACGATCAAATCCATCAGCTCTTCCCAATCCATACGCAGCTGGCGATCTTCTTCTTCGCTGGGGCTCCACAGCAGCGGTGCGCCGACGCGGCGTTCGGCCAAAGGAATCGCGCGATCGCCCTCTACCGGTACCCACAGTACCCGCTTGAGCTTATGACGCACGTGGCTGCTCTCCCAGGTGACGCCGCTGTTGCCGGTCAGCGGCGCGACGCAGACAAAGGTGGTTTCCAGCGGGCGACCTGATGAATCGATGGGGATGGTTTTCAGCTCGACGCCGAGGGCGGCGAAATCCTGCTCCGGCTTGCTGCCTGCGCTGGCGCCAAGCCATATCTCCAGCAGGATGCCGATCCAGCCTTTATCACGTTTTAAATCGCGCGGAATCGGAATTCCGGCAAGCTGGGCCAGCTCCCCCAGCGAATAGCCTGCCAGCTGCTGCGCCTGGGTCAGAAGCTGCTCCTGGCTTTGCGGGGGGGATAAGAGCGGCGCGATGGTCGGCATAGCGTAAAACCTCTGACTAAAAAGTGAGCAGTAATTTCATCCGTTGTGGATAGAGTTTACCTTTTCTTGAGTAAGTATGACAATTTGATGATTCATATGGTTTTTTTTGCGATTTTTTGCCGCTGTGAAAATGGTGAAACCGGGTTTTCCAGAACTGGTCACCGACAATGAACAGGATCTTACACCCTGTTATCCACAGAAAAATGGGATAACTGGGGAAAAGCCCCACTACTGTTTCCATTTACAGCCTTGACGTGAGAGGAAAATCGAGTTTTTAGACAAAATATGCCCAGAGCACATGCGTAATCTGTGGATAAAACCAACATTGCTCGATCTTTCATCAGTTCCAGGATCTCTTATGTGATGATCGTCACGTTATACTGTGAATTATGAAATTTTAACATGCTAACTTTATGAAAATTAGGTCATTATAATCATGTGCTATCGCTACGCTGTTCGGATGATTCCGGGTTTTCCCTGGTTAATTCCGTACTTCTTCACAACTCTATCCACAGAAAAAGTGAATAAAATCGTCCGGGTATGGCTTTCGCTGTTTATAACTCCGGGTATTACTGTGAGTTATTCAAATGTTATTCGATCTCATCCCCCTCACAGAGTGGTTTACCGTTTCCAACGAGTGTGAAACAATCATTCACATTGAAGCTTATTTTGAGGTAGTCCGGTGATTGATGACGATGGCTACCGCCCAAATGTCGGTATTGTAATCTGTAATCGCCAGGGCCAGGTTATGTGGGCCAGGCGCTATGGTCAGCACTCGTGGCAGTTCCCGCAAGGGGGCATAAATCCAGGGGAATCAGCAGAGCAGGCGATGTATCGGGAATTGTTCGAAGAAGTTGGGCTAAGCCGTAAAGATGTGCGGATCCTTGCTTCAACCCGTAACTGGTTGCGTTACAAATTGCCTAAACGTTTGGTGCGTTGGGACACAAAGCCGGTATGTATCGGCCAGAAACAGAAGTGGTTTCTCCTGCAATTGATCGGCAGCGATGCGGATGTCAATATGCAAACCAGCAGTACACCTGAGTTTGATGGCTGGCGATGGGTAAGCTACTGGTACCCGGTGCGTCAGGTGGTGTCGTTTAAGCGCGACGTATACCGCAGGGTGATGAAAGAGTTTGCCAGCGTCACCATGGCGCTGGCGGAAAGCACGCCTAAGCCGCAAAGCGCGCCTGCATATCGACGTAAAAGAGGTTAAGCCACGCACATTATGCTCACTCGGTTGCGAGAAATAGTCGAGAAGGTCGCGAGTGCGCCGCGTTTAAACGAGGCGCTGGATATCCTGGTCACCGATATCTGCGCCGCGATGGAGACGGAAGTCTGTTCGGTTTATCTGGCTGACAATGACCGACGCTGTTATTACCTGATGGCGACGCGCGGGTTGAAAAAGCCGCGCGGGCGCATCGTTGCGCTCGCTTTTGACGAAGGCCTCGTGGGCCTGGTTGGCCGCCTGGCCGAACCCATTAACCTCGCCGACGCGCAAAAGCACCCCAGCTTTAAATATATTCCCGCGGTCAAAGAGGGCCGCTTTCGCGCCTTCCTCGGCGTGCCGATTATCCAGCGGCGTCAGCTGCTCGGCGTGCTGGTTGTGCAGCAGCGCGAACTGCGCCAGTTTGACGAAAGCGAAGAGTCCTTCCTGGTCACCCTGGCCACGCAAATCGCCGGCATTCTCTCTCAATCCCAGCTGAACGCGCTGTTTGGTCAATATCGTCAGACCCGCATCCGCGCGCTGCCCGCCTCGTCAGGCGTGGCGATTGCCGAAGGCTGGATGGACGTCAGCCTGCCGCTGATGGAGCAGGTTTATGAAGCCTCGACGCTCGATACCGCTTCCGAGCGCGAGCGGCTGACCGGCGCGCTGGAAGAGGCGGCGAATGAGTTTCGCCGCTACAGCAAACGCTACGCTGCCGGCGCGCAGAAAGAGACGGCGGCCATCTTTGACCTCTATTCGCACCTGCTTTCCGACGCGCGCCTGCGCCGCGAGCTGTTCGCTGAAGTGGATAAAGGCGCGGTGGCCGAATGGGCGGTGAAGAAGATCATCGAGAAATTCGCCGAACAGTTTGCCGCGCTCAGCGACGGCTATCTGAAAGAGCGCGCGGGCGATCTGCGCACGCTGGGCCAGCGGCTGCTTTTCCATCTCGATGACAGTATCCAGGGGCCCAATACCTGGCCGGAGCGCATCGTGCTGGTGGCGGATGAACTGTCGGCCACCACCTTAGCGGAGGTTCCTCAGGATCGTTTAGCCGGCGTGGTGGTGCGCGATGGCGCGGCGAACTCCCACGCCGCGATTATGGTGCGCGCGCTGGGCATTCCGACGGTGATGGGGGCGGATATTCAGCCTTCGCTGCTGCACGGCCATACGCTGATTGTCGACGGCTATCGCGGCGAGCTGCTGGTCGATCCCGAGCCGGTGCTGCTGCAAGAGTATCAGCGCCTGATCAGCGAAGAGAACGAGCTTAGCCGCCTGGCCGAGGACGATCTTGAACGCGCTTCCGAACTGAAAAGCGGCGAGCGGGTAAAAGTCATGCTCAACGCGGGCCTGAGCCCCGAGCATGAAGAAAAACTCGGCAATTTCGTCGACGGTATCGGTCTTTACCGTACCGAAATCCCCTTTATGCTGCAAAGCGGCTTCCCTTCCGAAGAGGAGCAGGTTGCCCAGTATCAGGGCATGCTGCAGATGTTCAACGAGAAATCGGTGACGCTGCGCACGCTGGACATCGGCGCGGATAAACAGCTGCCGTATATGCCAATTAGCGAAGAGAATCCGTGCCTTGGCTGGCGCGGTATTCGGATCACGCTCGATCAGCCGGAGATCTTTCTGGTACAGGTCCGCGCGATGCTGCGGGCCAACGCGGCAACCGGAAACCTCAGCATCCTGCTACCGATGGTCACCAGCCTGGATGAAGTGGATGAGGCTCGTCGCCTGATCGATCGCGCCAGCCGCGAAGTGGAAGAGATGATCGGCTACGCCATTCCCCGCCCGCGTCTTGGCGTGATGCTGGAAGTGCCGTCGATGGTCTTTATGCTGCCGCAGCTGGCGAACCGCGTTGATTTTATCTCCGTTGGCACCAACGATCTGACCCAGTACATTCTGGCGGTGGATCGCAACAACACCCGGGTCGCCAGTATGTATGACAGCCTGCATCCGGGGGTACTGCGGGCGCTGGCGATGATTGCCCGCGACGCCGAGCGTTTTGGTATCGACCTGCGCCTGTGTGGCGAAATGGCGGGCGATCCGATGTGCGTGACGATCCTGATTGGTATGGGCTATCGTCATCTGTCGATGAACGGTCGTTCGGTGGCGAGAGTGAAGTATTTGCTGCGGCGCATCGATATCAATGAAGCCCAGGAGCTTTCCCAGCGTAGCCTGGAAGCGCAGATGACCGCCGAAGTGCGCCATCAGGTCGCGGCTTTTATGGAGCGACGCGGACTCGGCGGCCTGATTCGCGGCGGCCGCTAGCACGGGCTACGGTTCATGAATTTGTAGCCCGGGTAAGGCGTTAGCCGTGACCCGGGACTACGCTGACGAGGTTCGGGCGGCCTGAGGGTTGGGTAGCCCGGACAGGCGCAGCGCGCCGCCTCCGGGAATGCTCAGCCGCGAATTCGCATTCGTATACATATCTTTTACATGTCCGGCGCGGATCGCCCTTCGCGCTTATGCTATCATTCGCAGCCTTTGGAGCGCCCGTTTCTGACGCGCGCGAACGATCCCCGCTGTCCACTTTCGGCGGAATAACAAGTGTTTATGGTGACAGATGAATAGTGGCTACCTGCATTTTCCGGAGTTTGATCCGGTAATTTTTTCCATTGGACCGGTCTCCCTCCACTGGTACGGTCTGATGTACCTGGTTGGGTTTGTTTTTGCGATGTGGTTGGCCACCCGTCGGGCCAATCGTCCGGGCAGCGGTTGGACAAAAAACGAAGTTGAAAACCTGCTGTACGCCGGCTTCCTCGGGGTTTTCCTCGGCGGGCGTCTTGGCTATGTCTTCTTCTACAACCTGCCGGTGTTCCTCGACGATCCGCTCTATCTGTTCCGCGTCTGGGACGGCGGTATGTCCTTCCACGGCGGCCTGATCGGCGTGATTCTGGTGATGATTATTTTCGCCAAACGCACGAAGCGTACCTTCTTCCAGGTTTCCGACTTCATTGCGCCGCTGATTCCGTTTGGCCTCGGCGCCGGGCGTCTGGGCAACTTTATCAACGGCGAACTGTGGGGTCGCGTCGATCCGAACTTCCACTACACCATGATTTTCCCCGGCTCTCGGGCGGAAGACCTGGCGCTGCTGCCGTCGCATCCTGAGTGGCAATCGCTGTTCGATACCTACGGCGCGCTGCCGCGTCATGCTTCTCAGCTCTATGAGCTGGCGCTGGAAGGCGTCGTGCTGTTCCTGATCCTGAACTTGTTTATCCGCAAGCCGCGTCCGGCCGGTTCCGTTTCCGGCCTGTTCCTCATTGGCTACGGTCTGTTCCGCATCATCGTGGAGTTCTTCCGTCAGCCCGATGCCCAGTTTACCGGCGGCTGGGTACAGTACATCAGCATGGGGCAGATTCTTTCGATTCCGATGGTGCTTGCGGGTATCATCATGATGGTCTGGGCGTACCGTTGTCGTCCGCAGCAACAAAATTCTTGAGGAACCATGAAACAGTATCTTGATTTGATGCAGAAAGTGCTCGATGAGGGCACGCAAAAAAATGACCGCACCGGTACCGGCACCGTCTCCATCTTCGGTCACCAGATGCGTTTTAACCTGCAGGAAGGATTCCCGTTGGTGACGACCAAGCGCTGTCATTTACGCTCCATCATCCATGAACTGCTGTGGTTCCTGCAGGGTGACACCAACGTGGCGTATCTGCACGAAAACAACGTCACTATCTGGGACGAATGGGCGGATGAAAACGGCGATCTGGGGCCGGTTTACGGCAAGCAGTGGCGCTCCTGGCCCGCGCCGGACGGCCGTCATATCGACCAGATCAGCACGGTGATGGAACAGCTGAAAAACGACCCGGATTCTCGCCGGATTATCGTCTCGGCATGGAACGTCGGCGAGCTGAACAAAATGGCGCTGGCCCCGTGCCACGCGTTCTTCCAGTTCTACGTCGCCGACGGCAAGCTCTCCTGCCAGCTCTATCAGCGCTCGTGCGACGTATTCCTCGGCCTGCCGTTCAATATTGCCAGCTACGCGCTGCTGGTGCATATGGTGGCGCAGCAGTGCGACCTCGAAGTGGGCGATTTTGTCTGGACCGGCGGCGATACGCACCTGTACAGCAACCACATGGAGCAGACGCATCTGCAGCTGAGCCGCGAACCGCGGGCGCTGCCGAAGCTGGTGATCAAACGTAAGCCGGCATCGATTTTCGACTACCGTTTTGAAGACTTCGAAATCGAAGGCTACGACCCGCATCCGGGGATTAAAGCGCCAGTGGCGATTTAATCCGGAAGTGACGACGAAAAACCGGCGCCTGCGAGCGCCGGTTTTTTTATGCCTCAGCCGGGCCGACGGCCAGCTTTATTCCCCCGACGGAACGCTTTTTTGCGAGCAGATTTCCTGCACTGTTGAAACCCGCTGCAACGCCTTTAATACTCTCCGGCGCGCGCCGCAAACCCGCATTTTACCGTTCGAATAAAGCCTCAATGCTCCGCATACTCGGCCCATGAACAGAGAACATGGCTATACCCTGATTGAAACCCTGCTCACCATGGTCGTGGTCGTCATTCTCGGCGCCAGCGGGCTGTACGGCTGGCAGAGCTGGCAACGGCAGCAGCGCCTGTGGCAAACCGCCTGCCAGGTCCGCGACTACCTGGTGCTGCTACGCGATGACGCCAACTGGCACAACCGCGACAGGGTATTAAGCGTCGGCCAAAGCGCGGAGGGCTGGTGCCTGAGCGCCAGCGGGACGATGGCCGACTGTCGCCTCAGGGACGCTTTCACGCTGCAACCGCTATGGCCGGAGGTCTCGCTCAGCGCGATGACGCCGGGGCTGGGGTTTTATGGCCTGCGTAATACTGCCTGGGCCGGGCATATCCGCCTGCAAAGCGCGGCGGGCGGCTGGAACATTATCGTTTCTCATTGGGGGCGTATCCGCCTGTGTCCCGGCGAGGAGACGGCATCGTGTCTGTAAAACAGCGCGGCTTTTCCCTGCCGGAAACGCTGATCGCGATGGCCATCAGCTCCGTGCTGCTGCTCGGCAGCGCGCGTTTTCTTCCGGCGCTGCAGTGGGCCGCGCTTCGCCAGACCCGGCAGCAGTCGCTGGAAAATGAGCTCTGGCAGCGAATCTACACCGTCGCGAAGCATCTGCAGCGCGCCGGATACTGCCGCGGCCGCTGTTACGGGCAGGCGCTGTATATCGCAGAGGGCGGTGATTGCCTGCTGGTGAGCTGGGATAGCAACAGCGATGGCGTCTGGAATAGCGCGCCGTCATCGGAATCGGATACCACCGGGTTTCGCCTGCGCGATGGCGCGCTGGAAACCCTGCGCGGCGCAAGCGCCTGCAGCGGCAAAGGCTGGGAGAAAATGACCAACCCGGCGGCGATTCAGATCACCGCGTTTCAGGTTACGCGCCTGGAGAGGGCGGGCTTCGCGCCTGAATTATCGATTACCCTTGCGGCGCACTCGGTCGCCGACCCGCAAATCCGCGCGCGGGCGGAATACGGCGTAACGGGATATAACCTGTGAATCGCCAGCGCGGGCTCTCTTCGCTGCTGATGGTGCTGCTGCTGTTAGCGCTCGGCACGCTATTACTCCAGGGGCTGCACCAGCAGCAGCGTTCGCTGTTAGCGCAGACGGCCAGCGAAACGCGGGCGCTTGGCGATGCCGCTGACGCGCATTCCGCGCTGCAGTGGGGAAAGGGGCTCGTCTGGCCGCTTCAGGAAACGGTTAGCTGCCAGCAGAACGCGGCGCTCGGCTGGCGCGCCTGCCTGCGAGTCTTTAGCGACGCCTCGGTATTGCTGATTGGCGGCAGCGATGGCGGCGGCATACTGCTGTGGCAGTCAGGCGTAATCGAACAAAACCGCGTCCGCTTTTCGCCTCACGGCTGGAGCGATTTTTGCCCGTTAAAGGAGGCAAGCCTATGCCAGATGCCCTGAGGCGGCAGAGAGGGTTTAGCCTGCCCGAAACGCTGCTGGCTTTAGTCTTGCTTATCGCAACCGTGACTGCGCTGGCGGGCTATCAGCGTGGGCTGGCCAACGGCTTTATGCAGCTCAACCAGTACCGTCAGCTGTGGCGCGATGCGTGGCGATTCAGTCAGCTTAGCCCACCGGTGATTCCCGCGAATCGCCAGGTATCCCGCATGCAGACATCGGTGCAAAGATGTGTCAGCATCACGGTAACGATCACGATGCCCGCAGCCAGGCGGGCGCAGATGACCCGGCTGCACTGCCCGGTCAGTCAGTAGCCAGGAGCGAATATGTTAAGGGTGTACCACTCAAACCGTCTGGATGTGCTTGAAGCCTTGATGGAGTTTATCGTCGAGCGCCAGCGGCTGGATGACCCTTTTATGCCGGAAATGGTGCTGGTACAGAGTACCGGGATGGCGCAGTGGCTGCAGATGACGCTGGCGCAGCGCTTTGGGATTGCGGCCAACATTGAGTTCCCGCTACCCGCCAGTTTTATCTGGGACATGTTCGTGCGGGTGTTAAAAGATATTCCCGGAGAAAGCGCGTTCAGTAAGCAAAGTATGAGCTGGAAACTCATGACCCTGCTACCGCAGCGGCTGAACGATGAATCCTTTACGCTACTGCGCCACTATCTGCACGACGATAGCGACAAGCGCAAGCTGTTTCAGCTGGCCGCCAGAGTGGCGGATCTCTATGACCAGTATCTGGTTTATCGCCCCGAGTGGCTGATGCGCTGGGAGGCCGACCAGCGCGTTGACGGGCTTGGAGACGCGCAGGAGTGGCAGGCGCCGCTGTGGAAAGCGCTGGTGGAATATACCGCTGAGCTGGGCCAGCCGCTGTGGCATCGCGCCAATTTATACCAACGCTTTATCAGCGCGCTTGAGGCCGCCGAACAGCCGCCCGCCGGGCTACCGTCGCGGGTGTTTATCTGCGGGATTTCGGCGCTGCCGCCGGTATACCTGCAGGCGCTCCAGGCGCTGGGTAAGCATGTCGATGTATATGTTCTCTTCACTAACCCGTGCCGCTACTACTGGGGCGACATTAAAGATCCGGCATTTCTGGCAAAGCTGCTCTCCCGCCAGCGCCGCCACCACCGCGAAACGACGCGAGAGCTGCCCCTGTTTCGCGATACGCAACAGGCTCCGGGGTTATTCAACGATGCCGGGGAACAGGATGTCGGCAATCCGCTGCTGGCCTCCTGGGGCAAGCTGGGGCGCGACTATATCTACCTGCTGGCGGGTCTTGAGCGCTATGAAGAGCTGGACGCCTTTGTCGATATCGCGCCGGATAACCTGCTGCATAATCTTCAGGCGGATATTCTCGAACTGCGTAATGCGGCGGTGGCCGGGCGCAGCGCCGAGGAGTTTGCCAACAGCCGCAGCAAGCGGTTGCTGGCGGCGGACGACCGCAGCCTGACGATTCATGTCTGCCATAGCCCGCAGCGCGAGGTTGAGGTACTGCACGACCGGCTGCTGGCGATGCTCGAAGAGAATCCCGAGCTCACGCCGCGCGATATTATCGTCATGGTGGCGGATATCGATAGCTACAGCCCCTATATTCAGGCGGTCTTCGGCAGCGCCAGCGGCGAGCGCTGGCTGCCGTGGGCGATATCCGACCGGCGGGCCCGCGAATCGCATCCGGCGCTGCAGGCGTTTATCACCCTGCTTTCGCTGCCCGACAGCCGCTTTGCCAGCGAAGACGTGCTGGCGCTGCTGGATGTGCCGGTGCTGGCCGCGCGCTTTAACATTAACGAAGAGGGGCTACGCTACCTGCGCCAGTGGGTTAACGAATCCGGCGTACGCTGGGGAATGGATGACGACAACGTGCGTGAACTCGATCTCCCGGCTACCGGCCAGCATACCTGGCGCTTTGGCCTGACGCGTATGCTGTTGGGCTACGCCATGGACAGCAGCGAAGGGGAGTGGCGCTCGGTGCTGCCTTATGATGAGTCGAGCGGGCTTATCGCCGAGCTGGTGGGCAACCTGGCATCGCTGCTGATGCAGCTTAATCTCTGGCGCCGCGGGCTGGCCCAGGATCGCCCATTAGCCGAGTGGCTGCCGGTATGCCGCGACCTGCTGAACGACTTCTTCCTTCCGGACAGCGAAACGGAAGCCGCCCTGGCGCTGATAGAACAGCAGTGGCAGGCGGTGATTGACGGCGGCGTCGACGCGCGGTATGGCGAAACGGTACCGCTCTCTTTGCTGCGCGATGAGCTGTCCCAGAGGCTCGATCAGCAGCGCATCAGCCAGCGCTTTCTCGCCGGCCCGGTTAACATTTGTACCCTGATGCCGATGCGTTCGATTCCTTTCAAGGTGGTCTGCCTGCTGGGGATGAACGACGGCGTTTATCCGCGCACCCTGGCGCCGCTGGGCTTCGATTTAATGAGCCAGAAGCCGCAGCGCGGAGACCGTAGCCGTCGCGACGACGACCGCTATCTGTTCCTTGAAGCCCTGATGTCGGCCGAGCAGAAGCTCTATATCAGCTATATCGGCCGTTCCATTCAGGACAATAGCGAGCGCTATCCCTCCGTTCTGGTTCAGGAGCTGGCGGACTACATCGGCCAGAGCCACTGTCTGGAAGGGGACGAAGAGCTGGACTGCGATGCCAGCGAACGGCGGGTCAAAGAGCACATCACGCATCTGCATACCCGCATGCCTTTCGATGCCGCCAATTTTCTGGCTAATGAAGATCAAAGCTATGCCCGGGAATGGCTGGCGGCCGCCAGCCAGCAGGGGGAAGCGCACGGCGCGTTCATCCAGCCGCTACCGGTACCGGACATCGATCACTTACCGTTCGAACAGCTGCTGCGCTTTTGGCAGCATCCTGTGCGCGCGTTCTTTCAGCAGCGGCTGCGGGTGAATTTCCGCTCGGAGGAGAGCGAGATCCCCGACGATGAACCTTTTACCCTCGAAGGGCTGAGCCGCTATCAGCTGAACCAGCAGCTGCTCAATACGCTGATTGAGCAGCAGGATGCCTCGGCAATGTATCGCCGCTTCCGTGCCGCCGGGGAGCTACCCTATGGCGCGTTCGGCGAACTGGCCTGGGAGACCCAGCGTCAGGAGATGCAAAATCTGGCCGAACGGGTGATCGCCTGCCGCCAGCCGGGGCAGAGCATGGAAATCGATCTGCAATGCAACGGAGTCAACATCACCGGCTGGCTGCAGCAGGTACAATCCGACGGTTTGCTGCGCTGGCGGCCTTCGCTATTAAGCGTGGCGCAGGGGATGCAACTTTGGCTGGAGCATCTTGTCTATTGTGCTAGCGGCGGTACCGGCGAAAGTCGGCTGTTTGTGCGCAAAGAGGGCGAGTGGCGTTTTCCACCGCTGGCGCAGGAGCAAGCCCAGGGCTACCTCAACGATCTGGTTGACGGTTACCTGCAGGGAATGTCCAAACCGCTGCTGCTGCTGCCGGAAAGCGGCGGCGCATGGCTAAAAGTCTGTTATGACGCCGAAAAGGATGTCATGTTAATGGACGAAGAGACGCAGCAAAAAGCGCGCAGTAAATTTCTTCAGGCTTATGAAGGGAACATGGTGGTCAGCGGCGAAGGTGCCGACGTCTGGTATCAGCGCCTGTGGCGCACGCTGGAAGCGGAATACTATGAAGAGATCCTGACGCAAACGCAGCGTTATTTGCTACCGGTGTTTCGTTTCCATCAGTCCGAATAACATTGTAATAGTATAAAAATTGCGCACTGGATGGCAGTTCATTTATGATGCGCAACGAATCACGGACTGATGTTTATAAAGGCTGCCAATTATGCAGCGCCAGGTTTGTTAATGATGAGGTCCGTGAATGCCCCGCAGTTTATGGTTCAAGGTTATTGTTTTACTGGCCGCCCTTTGGGCGCCGTTAAGTCAGGCAGACACCGGATGGCAACCGATCCAGGAAACCATCCGTAAAAGCGAAAAAGATACCCGTCAATATCAGGCGATCCGCCTCGATAACGGCATGGTAGTGCTGCTGGTTTCCGATCCCCAGGCGGTAAAATCGCTGTCGGCGCTGGTCGTTCCCGTGGGATCGCTGCAGGATCCCGCCGAGCATCAGGGGCTGGCTCACTTCCTGGAGCATATGACGCTGATGGGCTCGAAAAAGTATCCCCAGCCTGACAGCCTCGCCGAGTATCTCAAAATGCACGGCGGCAGCCACAATGCCAGCACCGCCCCGTATCGCACCGCCTTCTATCTTGAAGTGGAAAACGATGCCCTGGACGGCGCGGTCGATCGCCTGGCCGACGCCATCGCCGCGCCGCTGCTGGATAAAAAATATGCCGACCGTGAGCGTAATGCGGTTAACGCCGAGCTCACGATGGCGCGTACCCGGGACGGGATGCGAATGGCGCAGGTTAGCGCGGAAACCATTAACCCGGCGCACCCCGGCTCGCAGTTTTCCGGCGGTAACCTTGAAACGCTGAGCGACAAGCCCGGTAAACCGGTGCTTGATGCCCTGCACGCCTTTCGCGATAGCTGGTATTCCGCCAACCTGATGAAAGCGGTGATCTACAGCAACAAGCCTCTGCCGGAGCTGGCGAGCATCGCGGCGGCCACCTACGGTCGCGTGCCGAACCACGATATCAGCAAACCGGAGATTACCGTCCCGGTGGTGACCGATGCGCAAAAGGGCATCATCATTCACTACGTCCCGGCGATGCCGCGTAAAGTGCTGCGCGTGGAGTTCCGCATTGATAACAATAGCGACAAGTTCCGCAGCAAAACCGACGAGCTGGTGACCTATATGATCGGTAATCGCAGTCCCGGCACGCTCTCAGACTGGCTGCAAAAGCAGGGGCTGGTTGAAGGGATTCGCGCGGATTCCGACCCGGTGGTGAACGGCAACAGCGGGGTGCTGGCTATATCCGCGACCCTGACGGACAAAGGTCTGGCGCACCGCGATGAAGTTACCGCAGCCATCTTCAGCTACCTCAATCTGCTGCGCAGCCAGGGAATCGATAAGCGCTATTTTGATGAGCTGGCCCACGTGCTGGCGCTCGACTTCCGCTACCCGTCCATCAACCGCAATATGGATTACGTCGAATGGCTGGCGGACACCATGATCCGCGTGCCGGTCGAGCATACGCTGGACGTTGTCAACATTGCCGATCGCTACGATCCGCAGGCGATCGAAGACCGCCTGGCGATGATGACGCCGCAAAACGCCCGCATCTGGTACATCAGCCCGAAAGAGCCGCATAACAAGACCGCCTACTTCGTCAATGCGCCCTATCAGGTGGATAAAATCAGCGAGCAGACCTTTGCCGACTGGCAGCAGAAGTCCAGCGCCATCGGCCTCAAGCTACCGGTGCTGAACCCCTATATTCCGGATGATTTCAGCTTAATCAAAAGCGACAAGGCTTACCCGCATCCGCAGCTGATTGTTGATGAACCGACGCTGCGGGTGATTTACGCGCCGAGCCAGTACTTCGCCAGCGAACCGAAAGCGGATATTTCGCTGGTTCTGCGTAACCCGCAGGCAATGGACAGCGCCCGCCGGCAGGTGATGTTTGCGCTCAATGATTATCTGGCGGGCATTGCGCTCGACCAGCTCAGCAACCAGGCGGCGGTCGGGGGGATTAGCTTCTCTACCGGCGCGAATAACGGCCTGATGGTTAACGCCAACGGCTATACGCAGCATCTGCCTGAGCTGTTTGACGCCCTGCTCGACGGTTACTTCAGCTATACGCCAACCGAAGAGCAGCTGGAGCAGGCTAAATCCTGGTACGCCCAGATGATGGATTCGGCGGATAAAGGCAAAGCCTACGATCAGGCGATCATGCCGATTCAGATGGTTTCTCAGGTGCCGTACTTCCAGCGCGAAGAGCGTCGGGCGCTGCTGCCATCGATCACCCTGAAAGAGGTGCTGGAATACCGCGATAATCTCAAGGCGAAAGGGCGACCGGAGCTGATGGTCATCGGTAATCTTACCGCCGATCAATCCATCGCCATGGCGCGGCAGATTCAAAAACAGCTGGGCGCCGACGGCAACGAGTGGTGCCGTAACAAAGACGTTCTGGTCGATCGTAAACAGCTGGCGATTTTTGAAAAAGCGGGCAACAGTACCGATTCCGCGCTGGCCGCCGTCTTCGCGCCGCCGAACGTGGACGAGTACGCCAGCTCTGCCGCCAGCTCGCTCCTCGGGCAAATCGTACAGCCGTGGTTCTATAACCAGCTACGTACGGAAGAGCAGCTGGGCTACGCGGTCTTCGCCTTCTCGATGAACGTTGGCCGCCAGTGGGGGATGGGCTTCCTGCTGCAAAGCAGCGATAAGCAGCCGGCTTACCTCTGGCAGCGTTTCCAGGCCTTCTTCCCCACGGCGGAAGCCAAACTGCGGGCAATGAAGCCGGAAGAGTTTGCGCAGATTCAGCAGGCGGTGATCGGTCAGATGCTGGAAGCGCCGCAAACGCTGGGCGATGAAGCGTCGAAGCTGAGCAAAGATTTCGATCGCGGTAATATGCGCTTCGATTCACGTGATAAAGTAGTGGCTCAGATTAAACTGCTGACGCCGCAAAAGCTTGCCGACTTCTTCCATCAGACGGTGGTGGATCCGCAGGGCATGGCAATTCTCTCCCAGGTTTCCGGTAGCCAGAACGGCAAGGCGGAATATGCGCATCCGCAGGATGGCAAAGTCTGGGAGAACGTCAGCGCATTGCAGAAATCCTTACCCCTGATGCGAGAGAATGAATGACCGACACCGCCGAGTCTCTTGACCCCCTGCGCTTGCCCCTGACGGGCGAGCGCCTGATAGAAGCCTCTGCGGGCACAGGAAAAACCTTTACCATTGCCGCCCTCTATCTGCGGCTGCTGCTGGGGCTGGGCGGGGAATCCGCCTTTCCCCGCCGGGTCAGCGTGGAAGAGCTGCTGGTAGTGACCTTTACCGAAGCGGCGACCGAAGAGCTGCGCGGGCGTATTCGCAGCAATATCCACGAGCTGCGTATCGCCTGCCTGCGCGAAAGTACCGACAATCCTCTCTACGCCGGGCTGCTGGCGGAAATCGCCGATAAAACCCAGGCGGCGCAAACTCTGCTGCTGGCCGAACGGCAGATGGACGAAGCGGCGGTATTTACCATTCACGGCTTCTGCCAGCGGATGCTGAGCCTTAACGCCTTTGAGTCCGGCATGCTGTTCGAACAGCAGCTGATTGAAGATGAATCCCGCCTGCGCTATCAGGCCTGCGCCGACTTCTGGCGTCGCCACTGTTACCCGCTGCCGCGTGACATCGCGGCGGTTATCCACGAAGCGTGGAAAGGGCCTCGCGATCTGCTGAAATCCATCGACCGCTGGCTACAGGGAGAGGCGCCGCAGCTCAAATCGCCGCCGCCGGCTGACGAAACGCTGGCCGAACGCCATCAGCAAATTATCGAACGTATCAACGCGCTGAAGCAGCAGTGGCTGGCACAGGTGGGCGAGGTTGAGGCGGTGCTGGAAAACTCGGGCCTCGACCGGCGCAAGTTTAATCGCGGCAATCAGGGGAAATGGCTGGAGAAAGTGACCGCCTGGGCCCAGGAAGAGACCCTCAGCTACCAGCTTCCGGATGCGCTGGAGAAGTTCTCCCAGGCCTTCTTGCTTGAGCGCACCAAAGCGGACGGTGCGCCGCCGGTACACCCGCTGTTCAGCGCGGTAGAAGCGCTGCTGGCGACACCGTTAACCTTGACCGATCTGGTGATTGCCAGGGCGATGGTTGAAATCCGCGAAGCGGTCGCGCGGGAGAAACGCCGCCGCGGCGAGCTGGGCTTTGACGATATGCTTAGCCGCCTGGATGACGCCCTGCGCGGGGAGAGCGGCGAAGCGCTGGCCAGCGCGATTCGCCAGCGCTTTCCGGTGGCGATGATCGACGAATTTCAGGATACCGACCCGCAGCAGTACCGCATCTTTCGCCGCATCTGGCGGCGCCAGGCAGACACCGCGCTGCTGCTGATTGGTGACCCCAAACAGGCCATTTACGCCTTCCGCGGCGCGGATATCTTTACCTACATGAAAGCGCGTGGGGACGTCACCGCCCACTATACGCTCGATACCAACTGGCGCTCCGCGCCGGGGATGGTTGATAGCGTCAATCGCCTGTTTAGCCTCAGCGATAACCCCTTTATGTTCCGCGAAATCCCGTTTATGCCGGTGAAGTCGGCCGATAAAAACCAGGGGCTGCGCTTTACCGTCGATGATGCTGCGGTACCGGCGATGAATATCTGGCTGATGTCGGGCGAGGCCGTCGGGGCGGGGGATTACCAGGCGTTTATGGCCCAGCTGTGCGCGGCGCAAATTCGCGACTGGCTCAGCGCGGGCCAGCAGGGCAAGGCGCTGCTGTGGCGCGGTGAAAAAGCTGAACCCGTGCGGGCTTCGGACATCACGGTGCTGGTGCGCAATCGTCAGGAGGCGTCGTTAATTCGCGATGCCCTTCAGCTGCTGTCGATTCCCTCCGTCTATCTCTCCAACCGCGATAGCGTGTTTGAAACCCCCGAGGCGCAGGAGCTGCTGTGGGTGCTGCAGGCGGTGCTGGCCCCCGAGCGGGAAAATACCCTGCGCAGCGCGCTGGCGACCGCAATGTTCGGCCTCAACGCGCAGGACATTGAAAACCTCAACCAGAGCGAACGGGCCTGGGATGAGCTGGTAGAAGAGTTTAGCGGCTACCGGCAAGTCTGGCGGCAGCGCGGCGTGATGCCGATGCTGCGCGCGCTGATGACCGCGCGGCGCATTGCCGAAAACCTGCTGGCGACCAGCGGCGGCGAGCGGCGCCTGACCGATATCCTGCATATCAGCGAGCTGCTTCAGGAAGCGGCGAACCAGCTGGAGAGCGAACATGCGCTGGTGCGCTGGCTGGCGCAGCATATCGCCGAGCCGGATAGCAACGCCTCCAGCCAGCAGATGCGCCTGGAGAGCGATAAGCATCTGGTGCAGATCGTCACCATCCATAAATCGAAAGGGCTGGAGTATCCGCTGGTCTGGCTGCCGTTTATTGCGCGTTTCCGTAAACAGGATCAGGCGTTTTATCACGACAGAACCTCCTTTGCCGCCGTTCTCGACCTGGGGCAGGCGGAGGGCAGCATGGAGCTGGCGGAGGCCGAACGCCTGGCCGAAGATCTGCGCCTGCTTTACGTCGCGCTGACCCGTGCGGTCTGGCACTGCAGCCTTGGCGTTGCGCCGCTCAGCACCCGGCGCAGCGACAAGCCCGGCGCCAGCGATTTTCACCACAGCGCGCTGGGCCGCCTGCTGCAGGGCGGGGAAGCGATGGATGCCGCAGGGCTGATGGCCCGCCTGCAGGCGTTCTGCAGCGGGGAGATCGCCCTGCGGCTCCCGGATACGGCTGCGCCAACTCCGTGGCAGGCTCCGCAGGCGGCGCTACCGCCGCTTTCAGCCCGTTTGCTCGCGCGTTCGGTGACCGATGACTGGCGGGTCACCAGCTACTCCGGCCTGCAGCAGAATGGACACAGCGCGGCGCAGGATCTTCTGCCGCGTCTGGATGTCGATGCCGCCGGCGTCGGTGAGGTCGCGGAAGAGCCGCAGCTTACTCCGCACCAGTTCCCCCGCGGCGCGTCGCCGGGGACGTTTCTCCACAGTTTGTTCGAAGATCTCGATTTTACCCAGCCGGTTCCCGCCGACTGGATGGCGGCCAGGCTCCAACTGAGCGGCTTCGAGGAAAAGTGGACCCCGGTACTGACCGCATGGCTCGACGGCGTGCTGCGTACCCCTCTGCCCGGCGCGGGGATTGCCCTTAATCAGCTGAGCGAAGGCGATAAACAGGTGGAGATGGCGTTTTATCTGCCCATCGAACAGCCGCTGGATCCCCTGCGTCTGGATGCGCTGATTCGTCAGTACGATCCGCTCTCCGTGGATACCCCAACGCTCGATTTCCGCCAGGTGCGGGGGATGCTGAAAGGCTTTATCGACCTGGTGTTTCGCCACAACGGCCGCTATTACCTGCTGGATTACAAATCCAACTGGCTGGGGGAAAATCGCGAGGCCTATACCCAGGACGCGATGCGGCAGGCAATGCGTTCGCACCGTTACGATTTGCAGTACCAGCTCTATAGCCTGGCGCTGCACCGATATTTACGCCACCGCATTGCCGATTATGATTACGAACGCCACTTCGGCGGCGTTATTTATCTCTTTTTACGCGGCATGGACGGGCAGGACGGCGGGCAGGGTATCTTCACCACCCGGCCGGCGCTGCCGCTGATTAACGGCCTCGATGCGCTGTTTGCCGGGGAAACCCAGGAGGTTGTGCTATGACCATGGATGAACTGTTACTGCAGGCGGTTGAGCAGCGCCTGCTGCGCCCGCTGGACGTCCAGTTTGCGCTCATGGTGGCGCAGGAGGCGCATCCGGCGGTGAAGCTCACCGCCGCCATTCTCAGCCGCGATGCCGGTGAAGGCCACGTCTGCCTGCCGATTTCGCGTCTCGCCGAGGATGAGCTGCTGAGCGCAAAAGCGGCAGGCCTGAGTGAGCAGATCCTTGAGCTGACCGGCGCCCCGGACGGCTGGCTGCCGCTGCTTAACGATGCTGAGGCGGTCAGCGGCGGTGAGCGCCCGACGCCGATGATCCTCTGCGGCGAACGGCTTTACCTCAACCGCATGTGGCGCAACGAATTAACCGTCGCGCGCTTTTTCAATGAGGCCAATCAGGTTCTGGAGGTGGATGAAGCCCGGCTGGCTTCGACGCTCGACGCGCTGTTTCCGCCCGCTGAGGAAACGGACTGGCAAAAAGTGGCGGCTGCGGTCGCCCTGACCCGACGGATTTCGGTGATTTCCGGCGGTCCGGGCACCGGTAAAACCACGACCGTCGCTAAACTGCTGGCCGCGCTGATCCAGACGTTCTCCAGCCCGCGCTGCCGGATTCGCCTGGCGGCGCCGACCGGTAAAGCCGCGGCGCGCCTGACCGAGTCCCTCGGTGCGGCGCTGCGCCGCCTCCCTCTCAGCGACCAACAAAAGGCGCTGGTGCCCACCGAAGCCAGCACCCTCCATCGCCTGCTGGGCGCGCAGCCCGGCAGCCAGCGGATGCGCTATCACGCCGGCAACCCGCTGCATCTTGACGTGCTGGTGGTGGATGAAGCCTCAATGATTGACCTGCCGATGATGTCGCGCCTGATCGACGCGCTGCCTGAGCACGGAAGGGTGATTTTCCTTGGCGACCGCGATCAGCTGGCGTCGGTAGAGGCCGGAGCGGTGCTGGGGGATATTTGCGCCTGGGTTAATACAGGCTATACCCCGGCGCGGGCGGCACAGCTCGCCCGGTTGACCGGCCAGCCGGTGCCGGCGGGCGAGGGCAACGTTGCCGGTGCGCTGCGCGACAGCCTGTGCCTGCTGCAAAAAAGCTACCGTTTTGGTCGCCATTCCGGTATCGGCCATCTGGCGTGGGCGGTGAACAGCGGCGAGCGCAGCGCGGTACGCGCAACGCTGCGTCAGTCGTTCGACGATATCGCCCTGTATCCGCTGAGCGCCACCGAAGAGTATGAAGCGATGCTGAATCAGGCGCAGGCGGGCTATGGCCGCTTCCTGCAGCTGCTGCGCGAGCGGGCTGAGCCCGAAGAGATGATCGCCGCCTTTGGCGAATTCCAGCTGCTGTGCGCGCTGCGCGAGGGGCCGTATGGGGTCAGCGGCGTGAACGAACAGCTGGAGCAGATGCTGAACCGCAAGCGGGCGATCGCGTTACCGCGGCATTCGCGCTGGTATGAAGGACGGCCGGTGATGATCTCCCGCAACGACAGCGCGCTGGGGCTGTTTAACGGCGATATCGGCATCGCGCTGGAAAGAGGCGATGGCCTGCGCGTCTGGTTCCCGATGCCCGATGGCAGCATCAAGTCGGTACAGCCAAGTCGTCTGCCGGAGCACGATACCGCCTGGGCGATGACGGTGCATAAATCGCAGGGATCGGAGTTCGATCACGCGGCGCTGATCCTGCCTTCGCGCAGCGTGCCGCTGGTAACCCGCGAGCTGGTTTATACCGCCATTACGCGTGCGAAACGGCAGCTGTCGATCTATGCCGATGAGCAGGTGCTGACTCAGGCGGTGGCTGCGCGTACCGAACGACGCAGCGGCCTGACGGATATCTTTTCCGCCCAGTGAGGTTTTCCCCGGTCGGCCGCGCGCTTTCCGGGGAGAAGGGATCAGGCCAGGTCTGCCATCAGCACCTTGGAGCGGCGCTGATAGTTGTACATCTCTTTTTTGCTCTCCGGCAGCAGGTCGACGTCGACCGGCGTAAATCCGCGCTCCTGGAACCAGTGAATGCTGCGGGTCGTAAGAACAAACAGCTTGCTGAGGCCCATTTGCTTCGCCTGCGCGGCAATGCGTTCGAGCAGCACTTCGCCGCGCGATGAGCTGCGGTAATCCGGATGCACCGCCACGCAGGCCATTTCGCCGATCTTCTCTTCCGGGAAAGGATAGAGCGCGGCGCAGGCGATGGTGGTGTTGTCGCGCTGAATAATGGTGAATTTATCGATTTCCATCTCCAGCTGTTCGCGCGAACGCCTGACCAGAATGCCCTGCTGCTCCAGCGGGCTAATCAGCTCGAGGATGCCGCCGATATCGTTAATGGTGGCGCGGCGGATCTGCTCGGCGCTCTCCATCACTATCTGGGTACCGATACCGTCGCGTGAGAACAGCTCCTGCAGCAGGGTGCCGTTTTCCTGATAGCTGATCAGGTGGCAGCGGCGCACGCCGCTGCGGCAGGCTTTTACCGCGCCGCGCAGAAAGCGCACGGTGCCGGAGCTGTAGTCTTCGTCCGCTTCCATCTCTTCCACCCGCGCCTGGGCTTCGTTGGGGAACAGCTCGGGGACGATCTCGCCATCCTGATTGTGAACCCCCTGCGATGAGCAGAAGCCGATCATCTTTTCGGCTTTCAGCTTAATCGCCAGCTGGGTCGCAATCTCTTCGGAGGTCAGGTTAAAACTTTCGCCGGTGACCGACACCGCAACCGGGCCCATCAGCACAATCGCGCCGTTATCCAGCTGGCGGTGAATGGCTTCTTCATCGATGCGCCGGATGCGCCCGCTGTGACAGTAATCCACGCCGTCGTCCACGCCTAACGGCTGCGCGATAATGAAGTTGCCACTGACCACGTTGATATGGGCGCCCTGCAGCGGCGTGTTGTTGAGGCTCATCGACAGGCGAGCGGTAATTTCCAGCTGCAGCATGCCCGCCGCCTGCTTAACCAGCTCGAGCGTTTTGGCGTCAGTCACTCGGGTTTGTTTATGATAAACCGGCTCGTGACGATGCTCCGCCAGGTTGGCATCGATCTGCGGACGGGCGCCATAGACCACCACCAGACGAATTCCCAGGCTGTGAAGCAGGCCAATGTCATTGACTATACTAGAGAAATTATCATGCTCGATGGCTTCCCCGCCCAGCATGATGACAAACGTTTTACCCCGATGGGCATTAATATAGGGGACAGAATGGCGGAATCCCTCTACCAGTTCGGTGCGACGTTCCTTCACCATGACACAACCTCAATGCATGATTATTCGTAATTACTGTATTTTTATTCTGTTTCGCCGGCAAACGCAAGCCCCAATTTTTGGCTGAGCCGGGAAAACAGTGTGAGCCAAATCAGGGTGTCAAAGATTGTTTACCCTTTTATAGATGACAGGTTATGCGCCTTTCGTTAAAGTTTCCGGTCAATCTGTTTGTTTTAAATACGAATGATTTCTTACTGCTTGGGAGTGGCATGTCGGGATACAAGTCAGGATTAAGCCGCCGCCGATTTTTACAGGGGGCGGGCGCCATGTGGTTAATGAGTGTGAGTCCGGTTGGGTTGGCTGCCGCGGCGCAGGTGGTTGCCGTACGCGTCTGGCCATCATCGACCTACACGCGCGTCACCGTGGAGTCCAACCATATCCTGAAATATCGGCAGTTTGCGCTCAGCAATCCTGAACGTGTGGTGGTGGATCTGGAAGGGGTTAATCTCAACTCCGTACTGAAAGGTATGGGGAGTCAGATTCGCGGTGACGATCCCTATATTCAATCCGCTCGCGTGGGGCAGTTCGATCCGCAAACCGTGCGCATGGTGTTTGAGCTGAAACAGAACGTGAAACCGCAGCTGTTTGCGCTGGCTCCGGTCGCCGGGTTTAAAGAGCGTCTGGTCATGGACCTCTATCCCGCTAACGCCACCGACGTGCAGGATCCGCTGCTGGCGCTGCTCGAAGATTACAACAAAGGCGATCTTCAGCGGCAGGTTCCGCCTGCGGAGAGCGGGCCTAAACCGGGTAAAGCCGGGCGCGATCGGCCCATTGTTATCATGCTCGATCCCGGCCACGGCGGCGAAGACTCCGGCGCGGTGGGAAAATACCGCACCCGCGAGAAAGACGTGGTGCTGCAGATAGCCCGACGGCTGCGCGCGCTGATCGAGAAAGAGGGCAATATGAAGGTCTATATGACCCGCAACGAGGATGTCTTTATCCCGCTGAAGGTCCGCGTCGCCAAAGCGCAGAAGCAGCGCGCCGACCTGTTTGTCTCTATTCATGCCGACGCGTTTACCAGCCGCCAGCCCAGCGGATCGTCGGTGTTTGCCCTGTCAACCAAAGGGGCCACCAGTACCGCGGCTAAATATCTGGCGCAGACCCAGAACGCCTCGGATCTGATTGGCGGCGTCAGCAAAAGCGGCGATCGCTACGTCGACCACACGATGTTCGACATGGTGCAGTCGCTGACCATCGCCGACAGCCTGAAGTTCGGCAAGGCGGTGCTGGAAAAGATGGGCAACATTAATAACCTGCACAAGAACCGGGTTGAGCAGGCGGGCTTCGCGGTGCTGAAGGCGCCGGATATTCCATCGATTCTGGTGGAAACCGCGTTTATCAGTAACGTCGAAGAAGAGCGTAAATTGAAAACGGCGAAATTCCAGCAGGAAGTTGCAGAGTCGATTCTGGCAGGGATTAAAGCCTACTTCGCCGACGGCGCGACGCTGGCAAGGCGAGGGTAACGCAACAGGAAAGGTAAATGGCTCTACTTAAGAGCGCGCACGGCGGCAATATTCGCGAGGCCGCCGCGCTGTTGGGCATCTCTGCGGAGCAGCTGCTGGATTTTAGCGCCAATATTAATCCGCTGGGGATGCCGGAAAGTTTAAAGCGCGCCATCCTCGACAATATGGCCTGCGCCGAACGCTACCCTGACGTTGAGTATCAGCAGCTGCACCTTGCGCTGGCGGAACACCATCAGATCCCCGCCTCGTGGATCCTCGCCGGAAACGGCGAAACCGAAGCGATCTTTACGCTGGTTCAGGGGCTGAAGCCGCGCCAGGCGATGATCGTCACCCCGGGCTTTGCCGAATACCGCCGGGCGCTGCAGTCGGTGGACTGCGCGGTGCGGGAATTTCTGCTGCGCGAGGAGGATGGCTGGCAGCTCACCGGGGCGATTCTTGACGCCCTGACGCCGGATCTGGACTGCTTATTTCTCTGCACGCCGAACAATCCTACCGGCCTGCTGCCCGAGCGCCGTCTGCTGGAGATGATTGCTGAACGCTGTCGGTCGCTGGGCATTGCCCTGATTCTCGATGAAGCGTTTATCGATTTTATCCCCGACGAGTCGGGATTTATTCCGCTGCTGGGCCACAACCCGCACGTGTGGGTACTGCGTTCGCTGACCAAGTTTTATGCCATTCCCGGCCTGCGTCTGGGGTATCTGGTCAATGGCGATGCGCGGGCGGTGGCGAGAATGCGCGAGCGCCAGATGCCGTGGTCGATAAACGCGTTTGCCGCCCTGGCGGGGGAAATCATTCTCCAGGATAGCGCCTACCAGCAGCAAACCTGGCAGTGGCTGGCGGAGGAGGGGCAGCGCTTTTACCATCAGCTGCGCCATATTCCCGGCCTGACGGTCTATCCCGGGCGGGCAAACTATCTGTTTCTGCGCTGCGACGTGGCGGATCTGGATCTGCAATACGCGATGCTGCAACAGCACATCCTGATCCGCAGCTGCGCCAACTACCCGGGGCTCGACGGGCGCTACTTCCGCGTCGCGATCCGCAGCCAGCAGGAAAATACCCGGCTGCTGACGGCCTTCAGGCGGGTATTTAACCAGTAGATGTCTGCCGCCATTGTTCGTCTGCGGTTCTTCCCGGTGGCGCTGCGCTGACCGGGCTACGGGTTTACAGCCGTCTGCGGACCGGTAGCCCGCCTCCGGGGGATGTGCACAGCATGAGGTTTTGTTGCGGTCTTCTTCCCGGCTCGCGCTGCGCTTAGC
>NZ_JBEAIG010000011.1:0-60076 GCF_040064575.1 Klebsiella sp. CN_Kp106
GATTTTGTAGCCCGGACAGGCGCATTGCGCCGCCTCCGGGAAAGCGTCCCGATGGTATTGCTTCGCGCCTTGCGGGCGTGAGCAAACAATTTGAGTATATAATCAGCCTGATAACGATCGGTGAGAGGGACCTACACCCGATATGCGTTCAGTTTCAGTGGAGAACCCCGTTGCGCGTCAGCCGTTCACTTACAATTAAACAGATGGCGATGGTCGCGAGCGTGTCCATGGCGTTTGTACTGGTCTTCTGTTCTATTCTGCTGTTCCACTTTGTTCAGCAGAGTCGTTTTACCACGGCCACGCAGTTAGAAAGCATCGCGCGTTCCGTTCGCGAACCGCTGTCAGCGGCTATCCTGAAAGCCGATATCCCTGAGGCGGAAGCCATTCT
This sequence comes from Klebsiella sp. CN_Kp106, assembly GCF_040064575.1. Classification (NCBI taxonomy): domain Bacteria; kingdom Pseudomonadati; phylum Pseudomonadota; class Gammaproteobacteria; order Enterobacterales; family Enterobacteriaceae; genus Klebsiella; species Klebsiella sp. CN_Kp106. Next base: position 389 of record NZ_JBEAIG010000011.1, read on the forward strand.
GAGCCGTATTCAACCCGCAGGCATCGTCAGCCGGGCGGATGTTGTCCTGCCCAATCAGTTCCAGGCGCTGCGGATGCGCTTTATCCCCGAGCGCCCGGTACCGGTAACCATCACCCGTATGTTTGAACTGCCGGTACAGATTTCGCTGCCTATCTACTCCCTTGAACGGCCCGCTAACCCACAGCCGCTGGCCTATCTGGTGCTCCAGGCCGACTCATACCGCATGTATAAATTCGTCATGAGCGCGCTGGCGACGTTAGTGACCGCTTACTTGCTTCTGGTGCTGATGCTGACGGTGGCGATCACCTGGTGCATCAACCGTCTGATGGTACGACCGCTGCGTAAAATCGCCCGTGAGCTAAACGATGTCCCGCAGCACGAGCGTTTGGGCCATCAGCTCACGCTGCCGCGTCTCCATCATGACGATGAAATCGGCATGCTGGTGCGCAGCTACAACCGTAATCAGCAGACGCTGCTGCGCCTGCACGATGAACTCTCTTTGCAATCGACTCGTTTTCCGGTATCCGAGCTGCCGAACAAAGCCTTTCTAATGGCTATGCTGGAGCAAACCGTCGCGCGACCGCAGGCCTCGGCGCTGCTGATTATCGCCTGCGAAACGCTACAGGATACCGCTGGCGTACTGAAAGAGACGCAGCGTGAAATGCTGCTGCTAACCCTGGTTGAAAAGCTGCGGGCGATTATCCCGGCGCAGATGGTGCTGGCTCAGGTGAGCGGCTACGACTTCGCGATTCTGGCCCACGGTATTGACGAACCCTGGCAGGCGGTGACGTTAAGTAAGCAAGTACTCACTGTCTTAAATGAACGTTTGCCTCTGCACGGCATCCAGCTGCGCCCCTGCGCCAGCGTCGGTATCGCGATGTTTAACGGCGAAATTAACGCCGAACAGCTCTACCGGCGGGCGTTTTCCGCCGCCGTAACCGCGCGTCGTAAAGGGAAAAACCAGATTGAGTTCTTCGATCCGCAGCAGATGGAAAAAGCGCAGCGCCGCTTAATGGAAGAGCACGATATTCTGACGGCGCTTGATAACCAGCAGTTTGCCATCTGGCTGCAGCCGCAGGTGGATACCCACAGCGGCGAGGTGTGCGGTGCGGAAGTGCTGCTGCGTCAGCGTCAGGCGGACGGCAGCTGGTCGCTGCCGGGCGATCTGATTGAGCGTATCGAAGCCTGCGGGCTGATGGTGCCGGTCGGCTACTGGGTGATGGAAGAGGCCTGCCGGCAGCTTGCCGCCTGGCAAAATCAGGGGATCATGTTGCCGCTGTCGGTCAACGTGTCGTTGCTGCAGCTGCTGCATCACGATCGCGGCGAGGAGATGCTGGCGCTGCTCGCGCGCTATCGTATCGCGCCGGGCACGCTGGTACTGGAAGTCACCGAAAGCCGTCGGATAGACGACCCGCAGGCGATTATTTCGCTGCTGCGTCCGCTGCGTGAAGCGGGCGTGCGGATTGCCCTCGATGACTTTGGTATGGGCTACGCGGGCTTGCGCCAGCTGCAGCATATTAAATCGCTGCCGGTAGACATCCTGAAAATCGATAAAGTCTTTATCGATATGCTGCCCGATGACATCAGCATGGTGCCCGCGATTATCCAGCTGGCGCGGGGGCTGAATCTGCACATTGTCGCGGAGGGCGTCGAAACCGATACCCAGTATCGCTGGCTGCAGGAGGCGGGGGTCGAGACGGTGCAAGGGTATCTTTTTGGCTGCGCCATGCCGCCTGAGGCTTTTATGGCCCGTTTTTTACCCGGTGATGTTGAGGATGCAAGTTTGTAACAACATTGTTAGCTTATGCGAGTCAGTTCAAATAAATTAACAATTGCATTGCAATTTCATCACTCGTTATTTCTGAAATGTTTCATGGGTGTTATTTTTAAGCCACGGACGCAATACCCCCTCAAGGTCTGTGGTTATCTCCAAAGGACACCCTATGAAAATCTCTTTCTTTAAAAGCCTCTATGTCCAGGTTCTCTCGGCCATAGCGATCGGTATTCTGCTGGGCCATTTTTACCCGGAACTGGGTGCGCAGATGAAACCCCTCGGCGATGCCTTCGTTAAGCTGATTAAAATGATTATTGCCCCGGTTATCTTCTGTACCGTCGTGACGGGGATTGCCGGGATGGAGAGCATGAAAGCCGTCGGCCGCACCGGGGCGGTGGCGCTGCTCTACTTTGAAATCGTGAGCACAATTGCGCTGATCATCGGCCTGATCATTGTAAACGTTGTGCAGCCCGGCGCGGGAATGAACGTTGACCCGGCGACCCTCGACGCGAAGGCCGTGGCGGTTTACGCCGAACAGGCGAAAGATCAGGGCATCGTAGCGTTCCTGCTCGATATTATCCCCGGCAGCGTGATTGGCGCTTTTGCCAGCGGCAACATTCTGCAGGTGCTGATGTTTGCGGTGCTGTTTGGTTTCGCGCTGCATCGCCTCGGCAGCAAAGGCCAGCTGATTTTTAACGTTATCGAAAGCTTCTCGCAGGTGATCTTCGGCATCATCAATATGATCATGCGCCTGGCGCCGATTGGCGCGTTCGGGGCCATGGCCTTTACCATTGGGAAATACGGCGTCGGTACGCTGGTGCAGCTTGGCCAACTGATCGTCTGCTTCTACATCACCTGCATCCTGTTTGTGGTGGTGGTGCTGGGGTCGATCGCCAAAGCCACCGGCTTCAGCATCTTTAAATTTATCCGCTATATCCGCGAAGAGCTGCTGATTGTCCTGGGGACCTCTTCGTCCGAGTCGGCGCTGCCGCGTATGCTCGATAAGATGGAGAAGCTGGGCTGCCGGAAGTCGGTGGTGGGGCTGGTGATCCCGACGGGGTACTCCTTTAACCTCGATGGCACCTCAATATACCTGACGATGGCGGCGGTGTTTATCGCCCAGGCGACGAACAGCCATATGGATATTTTCCATCAGATCACCTTGCTGGTGGTGCTGCTGCTCTCCTCAAAAGGCGCGGCGGGGGTGACGGGCAGCGGGTTTATCGTCCTTGCGGCGACGATTTCCGCCGTCGGGCACCTGCCGGTTGCCGGTCTGGCGCTCATTCTTGGCATCGACCGCTTTATGTCCGAGGCGCGCGCGCTGACCAACCTGGTGGGTAACGGCGTCGCGACCATCGTTGTCGCTAAATGGGTCAAAGAGCTGGACGCGAAACAGCTGGATGATGTGCTGAACAACCGTACTCCGGTAAGCAAATCGCACGAATTATCCTCATAAATCCATCTGTTAGGCCCGTTGTCCCTTGCTGGACTACGGGCTCCTGCGCATAATTAGGGGTCACTGTCGCTTGCGCGGCGGTGACCCTTATGTTTATTTCACGTCAACATGCGACATTTTCATCTCCGTGTGGTCTAACCGACGTACTTAACTCACCATATTTTTTCGGCGGCCCTCCCGTGGGCCGCTGTTGTAACCAGGATTGTTCATCAGGGGTTCACATGCAGGGCACAAAAATTCGACTCTTAACCGGTGGTTTGCTGATGATGGCGACGGTCGGCTATGTGCAGGCAGAAGCGCTCCAGCCGGACCCGGCCTGGCAACAGGGGACACTGGCGAATGGATTTCAGTGGCAGGTTTTAGCCACCCCGCAGCGTCCCAGCGATCGTATCGAAGTTCGCCTGTCCGTGAATATTGGCTCGCTGAGCGAAAGCACTCAGCAGAGCGGCTTTAGCCACTTTATCCCGCGCCTCGCGCTGACGCAAAACGGTGGCCTCCCGACCATGCAGGCCCGTTCGCTATGGCAGCAGAGTATTGACCCGAAGCGTCCTCTGCCGCCCGCCATCGTCTCTTATGACTACAGTTTGTTTAACCTGAGCATACCGAATAACCGTAACGACCTGCTGAAAGAGGCGCTGAGCTGGCTGGCCAGCGCCAGCGGTAAAATGTCGATCTCCCCGGAAACCGTCAACCACGCGCTGCAGGGCGAAGACATGGTGGCGACCTGGCCTGCGGATACCAAAGAAGGCTGGTGGCGCTATCGGCTGAAAGGCTCCACCATGCTGGGGCACGATCCGGCGGCGCCGCTGAAGCAGCCGGTGGATATTGCTCAGCTAAAAGAGTATTACCACAAGTGGTACACCCCGGATGCCATGACCCTGATTGTGGTCGGCAACGTGGATAGCCGCAGCGTTGCGGAACAAATCAACAAAACCTTCGGCGGCCTGAAGGGCAAGCGCGAAACGCCGGTGGCGGTTCCTACGCTGTCGCCGCTGCCGACGACGCCGGTCAGCATCATGACCGATGCGGTGCGCCAGGATAAGCTGTCGCTGATGTGGGATGCGCCGTGGCAGCCGATCCGCGACTCGGTCGCGCTGCAGCGCTACTGGCGCGACGATCTTGCCCGGGAAGCGCTGTTCTGGCACGTACAGCAGAATCTGAGCAAAAGTAATATCAAGGATATCGGCCTTGGCTTTGACTGCCGCGTGCTCTACCAGCGCGCCCAGTGCGCGATCAATATCGAATCGCCGGGCGAGCGCCTGAACGCCAACTTAACGACCGTGGCGCGCGAGCTGGCGAAAGTCCGCGATCGCGGCCTGCCGCAGGAGGAGTTTGACGCCCTGATCGCGCAGAAAAACCTCGAACTGCAGAAGCTGTTTGCCACCTATGCGCGCACCGATACGTACATCCTGATTAGCCAGCGGATGCGTTCGTTGCAAAATCAGGTGGTGGATATCGCGCCCGAGCAGTATCAGAAACTGCGCCAGGAGTTTCTCAATTCGCTGACGGTCGACATGCTGAATCAGTACCTGCGTCAGCAGCTGTCGCAGGATATGGCGCTGGTGCTGCAGCAGCCGCAGGGTGAGCCGGAATACAACATGAAGGAACTGCAGGCGACGTGGGAAAAGCTGATGGCGCCCGCGCCAGCGGCCGCAGCGGCGTCGAGCGCCGCCGGTGATGTTGCGGAAGGGCGTAACGAAGCGACGGATATCCCGCCCGCACAGTAAAGCAAAACCGGATAGCGTGGCTATCCGGTGAGGTTTATGGCTAATCTGTTTTACGTATTGCTGGGTTGGCCCGGTGATTTTCCCGGAGGCGGCGCTGGCGCGCCTTGTCCGGTCTAATGCCAGCGCCAGACAGTAGCCCGGCTACGCGCAGCGCAAGCCGGGATTCTCGCAGGCGGGCGTAACGCAATCGAAAATTACTGCGGCATCGCCTCGCGCGGGATAATCGCGCCGCGATACTGGATCACCGTGCTGGCGGTCAGGTGTCCGCGTTTTGCCGCAGATTCGGCGTCGCCGCCGGTCAGGCGTACGGCCAGGTAGCCGGCGCTGAACGAATCGCCCGCCGCCGTGGTATCAACCACTTTCTCTTTCGGCAGCTTAACGGCCGGGACTTCCCGCAGCGGCTGGCCGGCAATCGCCACCAGGCAGGAGTCTGCGCCGCGCTTAACCACCACTTCTTCAACGCCGGCGGCGTGGGTGCGGGCAATCACTTCCGCAACCGGCTTCTCGCCCCACAGCGCGTCTTCGTCATCGAGGGTCAGGAACGCGATGTCGGTGCAGGCCAGCATCTGCTGATAAACCCGCTGCGTCTCCTCTTTGCTGCTCCACAGGCGCGGACGATAGTTATTATCAAAGATAACCTTGCCGCCGTTTGCCCGGCATTCCCGCAGCAGGGTCAGCAGCTTCTCGCGGCTGGTCGGGCTGAGGATCGCCAGGCTGATCCCGCTAAGATACAGATAATCAAAGGTCGCCAGCTCTTCGCAGATGGCCGCAGACTGCTCGCTCTCCAGCCAGAACTTCGCCGCGGCTTCGTTGCGCCAGTAGTAAAAGGTGCGCTCGCCGGTATCGTCGGTTTCGATGTAGTAGAGGCCCGGTAAACGGTCGGCCATGCGCTGAATCAGGTCAGTCTGAACGTTCTCGCGCTGCCAGGATTCGAGCATCTGCTGGCTGAAGGTGTCCGTGCCCAGGGCGGTAACGTAGTGCACGCCCAGCGCGCTGGCGTCGGTCTGGCGAGCGATGTAGACGGAAGTGTTTAAGGTGTCGCCGCCAAAGCCGCGATTAACCGCTGCGCCTTTCTCTGACAGCTCAATCATGCATTCGCCAATGACGGCAATTTTCTTCGACATAGTGATGACCTGAAATTAAATCAATATTAACCCTAGTGTGCGCTGGGGCGCTTTGATGGTCAATGATATTAAAACAACGTTCCATTATTTTTTTGACCTGACGCGGATTATGTGACGAAAACCTCATTCGGCGGAGCAAATGGCGTTTCTCAACTATATTCAGGAGTGACGAGACGCAAAAGGAGTGCAGAAGGGATGAGCAGAACCCGAAAAACCGTGGCTATTATCCTGGGAACGATTGTCGTACTGATCGTTCTGTTTTTTATCGTGCTGGCGACCTTTGACTGGAACCGCCTGAAGCCGACGATCAACCAGAAAGTCTCTGCCGAGCTGAACCGCCCGTTCGCGATTCGCGGCGATCTGGGCGTCGTCTGGGAACGCCAGCCCGGCGAGAGCGGCTGGCGAAGCTGGATCCCCTGGCCGCACGTTCATGCCGAAGATATCGTCCTTGGCAACCCCCCTGATATCCCGCAGGTCACAATGGTCCACCTGCCGCGCGTTGAGGCGACTCTCGCCCCGCTGGCGCTGCTCAGCAAAACGGTCTATCTGCCGTGGATTAAGCTTGAACAGCCCGACGCGCGGCTGATCCGACTATCGGAGAAGACCAACAACTGGACTTTCGACCTGGCTTCGGCGGGGTCGTCGGAGAAAGATGCGGCGCCTTCCAGCTGGTCTTTCCGCCTCGACAATATTCTTTTCGATCGCGGCAAGATTGCCGTTGATGACAAAGTGTCGCGCGCTGACGTGACGATCGTGGTTGATCCGCTCGGTAAGCCGCTGGCGTTCAGTGAAGTGACCGGCGAGAAGGGGAAAGGGCAGCCGCAGAAAGTAGGCGATTACGTCTTCGGCCTGCAGGCGAAAGGGAGCTACAACGGACAGCCGCTCTCCGGTAGCGGCAAAATCGGCGGCATGCTGGCGCTGCGCAGCGAAGGGACACCGTTCCCCCTGCAGGGGGATTTTCGTTCCGGCAATACCCGGGTCGCGTTTACCGGCACGGTCAGCGATCCGCTTAACCTCGGCGGCGTCGATCTGCGGCTGAAGTTTTCCGGGGACTCGCTGGGCGATCTCTATGACCTGACCGGCGTGCTGCTGCCGGATACGCCGGCCTTTTCGACCGACGGGCATCTGCGGGCCACCTTCAAGGAGAAAAACGGTTCACGCTTCGTCTATCAGGATTTTAATGGCCGCATCGGCGAGAGCGATATCCACGGATCGCTGACCTACAGCACCGGTAAACCCCGGCCTAAGCTGGAGGGCGACCTTGAGTCCAGACAGCTAAGGCTGGCGGATCTGGGGCCGCTGATTGGCGTCGACTCCGGCGGTAAAGGCAGCCAGACCGAACGGCGCAAAGGCGAGGCCTCCCCGCAGCCGGCCGGAAAAGTGTTGCCGTATGACCGCTTTGAAACCGATAAGTGGCAGGTGATGGATGCCGATGTGCGCTTTAAAGGACGCCGTATTGAGCACGGCGGCACGCTCCCCATCAGCGACCTCTCCACCCACGTGATCCTCGAACGGGGCGACCTGCGCCTGCAGCCGCTGCGTCTGGGGCTGGCCAACGGCACGATTGCCGGCAGCATTCATCTTGAAGGGGATAAAAAACCGCTGCAGGGGACGGCGAACCTGCAGGCGCGCCGCCTGAAGCTGAAAGCGCTGATGCCAAACGTGGAGATGATGCAGAAAACCCTCGGCGAAATGAACGGCGATGTACAGCTTCGCGGTACCGGCAACTCCGTCGCCGCGCTGCTGGGCAACAGTAACGGTAACCTGAAGCTGCTGATGAACGACGGTTTAATTAGCCGCAACCTGATGGAGATCCTCGGTCTGAACGTCGGTAACTTTATCATCGGGCAGATCTTTGGCGATGATGAGGTGCGGGTGAACTGCGCGGCGGCCAATATCGACGTGGTCAACGGCGTCGCCCGGCCGCAGGTGTTTGCCTTTGATACGGAAAACGCGTTGATCAACGTCACCGGTACCGCCAGCTTTGCCTCAGAGCAGCTGGACCTCACTATCGATCCGGAGAGTAAGGGCTTTCGCATTATCACCCTGCGTTCACCGCTCTACGTGCGCGGCACCTTTAAGTCGCCGAATGCGGGCGTGAAGGCGGGGCCGCTGATTGCCCGCGGCGCGGTAGCGGCAGCGCTGGCGACCCTGGTGACGCCGGCCGCCGCGCTGCTGGCGCTGATCTCACCCGCCGAAGGCGAGGCGAACCAGTGTCGGGCAATCCTGTCGCAGATGAAAAAATAGTCGGCACGGAGACGCCCCTCGCCGGATGGCCAGGGGCGTGGAGGGAGAGTTACAGCGATTGATGACGCGTTTCGTGAGTCAGCAGCAGCGCGATCATCGTCAGCGCCGCCATGGCGGCCAGATAGAGCCCTACCGCAGGCAGACCGTAGTTGCCCTGCAGCCAGGCGGCGATATACGGCGCCACGGACGCCCCGAGGATCGACGAGACGTTATAGGAGAACGATGCGCCGGTATAGCGAACTTCCGTCGGGAACAGCTCCGGCAGCAGCGCGCCCATGGGGCCAAAGGTCAGCCCCATCAGGCTCAGGCCAATCAGCAGGAAGGCAAAGACCAGCAGCGGGTTGCCGGAGCCGAGCAGCGGTTTAAAGGCAAACAGCGCGAAGAGGATGATCAGGGTCGTAATCACGACCATGCTCTTACGACGGCCGAATGCATCCGCCAGCAGGCCCGCCACCGGTACCATCACGCCAAAACCGATAACCGCCATCATCAGCATCCACAGCACTTCGTTACGCGGCAAGCCGAGGCCAATCGGCGCGGCGGCGGTGCTGAAGGTCATGGAGTAGACGGTCATGATGTAAAACAGCGTATAGGTCGCCAGCATGATAAAGGTGCCGAGAACGGTGACGCGCACGTGTTTGGTCAGCAGCGTGCCCAGCGGGATTTTGACCTGTTTTTTCGCGGCGGCTACCTTAGCGAACACCGGCGACTCGTGCAGCGAAACGCGGACGTACAGGCCGATAATGACCAGCACGGCGGAGAAGATAAACGGCATACGCCAGCCCCATTCCATAAACTGCTGGTCGGTCAGCAGCCAGGAGAGCAGCAGGAAGGTGCCGTTCGCGAAGAAGAAGCCGATAGGCGCGCCCAGCTGTGGGAATGAGCCATACAGCGCGCGCTTGCGCGGCGGGGCGTTTTCCGTCGCCAGCAGCGCCGCGCCGCCCCATTCGCCGCCAAGGCCGAGCCCTTGACCAAAGCGCGCCAGCGCCAGCAGCACCGGTGCCATAATGCCTATGGTTTCATAGCCGGGCAGCAGGCCGATAACCACGGTGGAGATCCCCATCGTCAGCAGCGAGGCGACGAGGGTCGCTTTACGGCCTACGCGGTCGCCGAAGTGGCCAAAGACCGCTGAACCGATAGGGCGCGCAATAAAGGCGATAGCGAAGGTCGCCAGCGATTGTAGCGTCGCGGCGGCGGGGTCGCCCTGCGGGAAGAAAATGTGCGGGAATACGATAACCGCCGCGGTGGCATAGATGTAGAAGTCGAAGAACTCGATGGCGGTACCAATGAGTGAGGCGACGACGACTTTATTGCGTGAGTTAACCGGAACGGTGTCTTGCGCGTTGTCGAGTGTTGTGGCTGTGGCTTGCATAGATCTTTCTTATTTTTTGCGAACGAAAGGCCATATAGCCACAGCCTTGGGGACATTTCAATCTGTAACAAGGGGCGGGGGAGGCGAAAAAAGAAGCAAAAAGTGAATAATTTCTGTGCCAGAAAAATAACTTCTATGAAATGCTTCACAAAATTCAAATAATGGTCGATAAAACCAGGTTTAGGTTAAATAAAAGTTACATGTTGGATTTATATGCTGAAATGCCAGGTTGGGCTGAATTTTGCGTCTTTTATTCAGCCCAGTGATGGTTTAGTCGTGGGCTTTGCCCGGCATCCGGCGGTCGTCTTTATATTCGGCGGTGGCAATCCATGCGGCGCAGAACAGCGTCAGGCGGGCGAAAAAATAGAAGAAGGCCATTATCCCCAACACCGAACCGAATGCCGCCCCGGATGGGGATTTCACCAGCGCCGGTAGCGTCCAGGTCATAATGATTTTGATTATCTCAAAGCCGACGGCCGCAATCAGGGTGCCGCGAATCAGCGCCTTACGGCGAGGGCGGTGGCGCGGGAGTCGCCAGAAAATCCAGAAAAACAGCAGATAGTTGGCGAAGATGGAAATCGCGAGGCCAATCAGCCGCCACGCCGGTTTCAGCCACTCGATATAATCAAGATAAAGCGCCGAGATAATCATCTGCTGGGCCGAGCCGGCGATAGAGGTGATCGACAAGGTAATGACCAGCGCAACCAGCAGGCCGATCAGCGAGATAAAGTCGCGGAAATACTTAACCCAAATTTTCTCCTGATCCTGCGGCGTGCGTTCCCAGACGTCGCGCGACTGGGCGCGGATGGCCTCACGCAGGTTGCCCATCCAGTTAATGCCGGAGTAGAGCGCCACCAGCAGACCCACGATACCGACGGCGGTACGCTGCTGTACGGCGGTATTGATGGTATTTTTCAGCGTTGCCGCCAGCGTCGGGTCGCTAACGTTAAGCAGGATTTTATCGAAGATGTCCTGTAGCAGCGTGGGATGCGAGGCGAGAACAAAACCGGCGGCCGCAAAAGAGACCATCAGGATTGGGATCATCGATAAAAACGAGAAGTAGGTGATTGCCGCGCCAAACTGATTACCCAGCCTGTCGTTGAAGCGCTCCGCGGCGCGGATGATATGGGCGACCATATGGTTACGCTGAACTTTTTCCGCCGTTCCGGTGACGCTTTTCAGCGCCTGGTTGGCTTTTTTCGCCACGGTAGAGTCGTTTATCGCAGCCATCGCGCTTTTGTTTTTATCCGGCTGCTGGCCCGGATCCTCGGTTGGGCGTTGAGCGTCGTTTTCCGGCGTCATAAATTATTTCTTCCTTTTTTACAGCGATATTCTTCAAAAATTATATACGTAAAATCACGGATGGGGCGTATCGGGGGGGAGCGGGCATCGGAATCTGCGAATCACTGAAGCGCGTTCTTGTGTTATTCCCCGGCTGCGCTGCGTTTGTATCGGCCTGGGTGAATTTTATAATGGCATGATATTGATGATTTTTTTACGCTATGTAAGGCGTCAGCCGGCACCCGGCAGGGAATATCGGCACGCTCTCAAATACAGATTTTTCATCATTCGGCCTAATCAACGTAGTTTTTCATCAAGCCGCCCAGCCACTCCATAAACAGATGTACCCGGCGCGAGAGATTACGCCGGTGCGGATAAATGAGCGACACCGGCAGCGGCTCGGCGCGGTAGTGGGGCAGAATTTCTATCAGCTCGCCGGTGCGCAGCCATTCCCGAACCCCCACCCGCGGCACCTGAATAATGCCCAGCCCCGCCAGGCACGACGCCTGATAGGTCTCGGTGCTGTTCACCGTCAAGACGCCGCCGGTTTTGATCCAGCGGACGGCGCCCTCGCTGACCACTTCGAAGCCCAGCGGGCGCACCCCGAGGCTGCTTGCGTAGTGGATCAGCGCATGATCGGCGAGATCGTCCAGCGATTGCGGATAGCCGAAGCGCGTCAGGTACTGCGGGCTGGCGCAGTTGATTTGCGTTAGCTTGCCCAGCGGCCGCGCGATGAGCCCGGAATCTTTCAGCGTACCGACGCGCACCACGCAGTCAAAGCCCTCGCGAACCACGTCGACTAACCGATCGCTGCTGCTGAGCTCCAATTCGATGCCGGGATACTGCTGCAGAAATGCCGGCAGCTGTGGAATGACCAGCTTTTTCGCTACGGCGACGGGCATATCAACCCGCAGACGCCCGCTGATGCTGGAGGGGTCGAGCTGAAACATGCCGTCCAGCTCTTCAAGATTGCTGAGCAGGTCTCTGGCGCGTTCGTAATAAACCATACCATCCTGCGTCAGCTGTACCCGGCGGGTTGTGCGATGCAGCAGACGAACCCCAAGGTGGCTCTCCAGCGCCTGAATCTGGCGCGAGACGCTTCCTTTCGGCAGGCCAAGGGTATCGGCGGCGCGGGAAAAACTTTCCAGCTCCGCGACTCTGATGAACAGCTGCATTGCGTGAATTTTATCCATGCCGGCGGCCTATTGTTGTTTTTAATGAAACAGTAAAACGTAATTTGCCATATTTATTGTTTTTATAGCAGCTAATAAGCTCTTCAACGATGCAAACGCAACCAAGAAGGGGTTTTCTGATGACGCAACGTATCGCTTTAGTCACCGGCGGTAGCCGTGGACTGGGAAAAAACGCCGCATTGAAGCTGGCGGCAAAGGGAACCGATATTATTCTGACCTGGCACAGTAACCCGCAGGCGGCGCTGGACGTAGTGGCTGAAATTGAGCAAAAAGGCGTGAAAGCCGCGGCATTACCGCTAAACGTCGGTGATGTTGGCAGTTTCGACAGTTTTGCTCAGAAGGTAAGAGAAGTGCTTCAGCAGCGCTGGCAGCGGGAGACCTTCGACTATTTATTGAACAATGCCGGAATTGGCCTGAATATTCCCTTTGCTGAAACCAGCGAGGCGCAGTTTGATGAATTAATGAACATCCAGTTTAAGGGGCCGTTTTTCCTTACCCAACGCCTGCTGCCGTTATTGCAGGACGGGGGGCGGATCCTCAACGTTTCCAGCGGACTGGCGCGTTTCGCGCTGCCGGGCTATGCGGCCTACGCCTCAATGAAAGGCGCGATGGAGGTGCTGACGCGCTACCAGGCGAAGGAGCTGGGAGAACGCGGAATTTCGGTCAATATTATTGCGCCCGGCGCGATTGAAACCGATTTTGGCGGCGGTGTGGTCAGGGATAACGCGCAGGTGAATCAGCATATTGCCGCGCAAACGGCGCTCGGAAGAGTGGGGCTGCCGGATGATATTGGCGATGCCATCGCCGCGCTGCTTAGCGATGACCTGCGCTGGATGAACGCCCAGCGCGTAGAAGTCTCCGGTGGGATGTTCTTGTAATCCCGCGCCCCTCCATAGAGTATGGAGGGGCTAACGTATTTCATGCGCTTTCTTATTTCGTAACAGACTTTCCTCATTTCGCCATCGCCTGCGTTTCCGGCTTCGTTTAAACTAGAAAATTAGTATTATTTTTATTTTTTCTTGCCCGTTTCATTAAGAATTTCCTTAATTCAAATGTAATAAATATTGTGGATAAGTAATGGGGCCAATAAGCCCTGTAACTATTCATTGTTATGATATTTAGTTTCGCATCCCTATCGGTAAAATGCCCCAGGCCAAACGGCAAGTTGTTATTTATTTTGGCTGATGTTTGTCTTTTCATCGGGCATTTATTTATTGGAGCGAAACCCATGCAGATACTCATGTTTGACAGGCAGTCGATATTTATTCATGGAATGAAAATTGGCCTCCAGCAATACATTCCAGAGATTGATATTTTTGGCACCTGTCAGGCTGAACAGCTCTGGCAGAAGCTGACGGTGCATCCTGACGCGCTGCTCATGCTGGACGGGGATATGCACGGTGAGTTTTGCTGTTGGCTGCTGGAGGAAAAACAGCGTCGTTTTCCGCACGCTCAGGTCCTGCTGATCGTTTCTGACGATAATAAGGGCTGGCTACAGCGCGCGCTGTCTTATAATGTGCGGGCCATCGTGCAGCGCGAGGAAAGTTTGCCCACTTTCGCTCAGACCATCAACCGTCTCCGGCGGGGGCTGCCCTGCTTGCCGGACGATGGATTAATAATGGCGGAGGTGAGCGATAATAAACGGGTTCATTTGAGCCAGCGCCAGCGGGAGATTTTGCAGCTGCTGGCCGCCGGTGACTCTAATAAACAGATTAGCCGGACGTTAAATATCAGCACCGGCACGGTAAAGGCCCATCTTGAGTCGCTGTACCGTCGGCTGGACGTGAAGAATCGTACCCAGGCGGCGATGGTCTTTCATCGCGTCAGCGAAACTTAATCGGCTCTGGTTTTGAATCTTGCGCACTCTTCGCGCCGCTGTTCGCGGCCGCTGCGAATATTTTCCCATGCGCTCAGCGCGTCAGCGAACCGCTGATGATTAAGATGGGTCAGGACGGTATCAAGCGCCGGAGACGCCGCCCCGCAGCTAAAGGCTAAAGAGACCAGCGCATCATATTGCGCTTGATTAAGCGTGACCCGGAGCCTGCGCTTAAGTTCGCGCTGGCACTGCAGAAGATCGACGATAAGCAGAGTCTCCGCGATCTCGCGCGTGAAGTGAGGGAACGATTCGTAATCATTGAGAACGTGGCCGTAGCCAATCACGCGCAGGCCGCTTTCGTCCCGATAGGGGGCGAGCGCTAGCCCCTGCATTCGCTTAATAAACTCCAGCCCGTGCAGGCTTAGCGGCGGTATGGTTGGGGACATTTATCGCTTCCTCTGTTGTCGGCCTGCAGTGTAGAGGAAAAGCGCGTCGCGCCCTATTCGCCAGATGGCCCAGGCTGGTGGTAATCGCGGCGCAGCAGGCCAAACAGCCAATCGTTGTGCCAGCGACCGTTGAGCCAGTAGCAGTCGCGCAGCTCGCCCTCCTGGTGAAAACCGACCTTTTGCAGCAGATTTTTTGACGCCAGATTGCCCGCGGTGACGGTTGCCGTCAGCCGCCGGATGCCGCCGGCGGAGAAAGCGTAATCGCACAGTGCGCGCAGAGACTCATAGCCGTAACCTTTGCCCTGCGCCCGGGGAGCGAACAGAAAGCCCGCTTCGGCGCTATCGGGAGCGTGATGCTGATAGCCGGTGAGGCCCAGGGGAGCGTGGGTGTAGCGGTCGCGCACTACCAGGCACAGCCAGTGGGCCGCGCCCGGCGACCACGCGGGAAGCCGGGCATCAAAAGCGTCGCGAATGTCCGCTACCGGGCGGGGATCCGCGACGTAAAGCATCACCTGGGGGTCTTGCTGTAAGCTGAGAAAAAAGGGCCAGTCGTCAAGCTGCAGCGGCGAGCAGCGCAGACGTGGGGTAACCAGTTCAGGCATAGCTGGGCTTCCGGCGAAAGTCGATGCCATGAACATAGCAGGACATCGACCGCGGGAATAGTCCGCTTTTACAACGGTTCGCCGTACAGGCCGATAAGCCGGCGCACCACGCCATTCGTCCAGCCAAAGCCATCCTGGAGCGGATATTCACCGCCTCCGCCTTCATGGGGCGTGGCGCTGGCGATATGGTACTTTTCAATCAGCTTATAGTGCTGTTTATAGAAATGATTCACCGTTTGCAGCCAGCTTTGGGCTATCTCATCGCCCAGCGGATCCTGGCCGTACATTTTAAAACCCTGTACCGCCATCCACTGCAGCGGCGCCCAGCCGTTGGGCTTATCCCACTGCTCACCGCTTTGATATTCCGTCGCCATAATACCGCCGGGGGTGAGCAGGCGGGCGCGTACCGCGTCGGCGAGCCTGTCGGCCTGTTCATGGGTCGCCATGCCGACGTACAGCGCGACGAGGCTGGCGGCGGAAAACAGCGCCAGCTGCTCGCGGCGCCAGTCGTAATCGCGGAAACAGCCGCTTTCGTCATCCCACAGATAGCGGGTTACCGCCGCCCTGCGCTCGCTGGCCTTCTGGCGAAAAGCGGCCTCTGTTTCCCGGTCGCCCTTCAGGCCGGAGAGGTTGGCGATGGTGTTCTCCAGCTTGAACAGGAAGGCGTTCAAATCAATGGGAATAAACTGGGTGGTACGGATGCTCGCCAGCCGGGTAATATCCCGCAGCCAGCGGCTGGAGTAATCCCAGCCGGACTCCGCCCCGGCGCGCAGGTCGCGATAGACCTCGTTCGGCGGGCGCCCGGAGTGCTTCGCCGTTTCGACATCTTCCCGCCATGACTCATCGCGCGGCGTATCGCGATCGTCCCAGTAGCGGTTCAGCAGCGAGCCGTCCGGCATCCGCACCACGTGACGGTAGGCCTGATTGGGGATCAGCGATTCCGCGCCGTCCATCCAGAAGCTGTACTCCATCCGCAGATGGTCAAGGTATCGTTTGGCGCCGCGAACCCCATCCTCTTCAAACAGTTCGACCATCAGGGCAAACACCGGCGGCTGCGAGCGGCTGAGATAGTAGGTGCGGTTGCCGTTAGGAATATGGCCGTAGATTTCAATCATCCACGCGAAGTTGTCGGCCATGCATTTCAGCAGGTCTTCGCGGCCGCTTTCCGCCAGCCCCAGCATGGTGAAATAGGAATCCCAGTAGTAGGTTTCGCTAAACCGCCCGCCAGGCACAATATAAGACTGCGGCAGCGCCAGCAGCGATGACCAGGGAATATGATCCTGCGGCTCGCGGGTCAGGACGGGCCACAGATTATCAATATGCTCCTTTAACGATCGCGTGGGATCGGAGACGTAATCCTCGGCGCGGTTTTCCGGCAGCCAGAAGTGGTCTTCAACAAACTGGCGGAGATCGAATCCGGGGGTGCGCCGGACGCGACGGTAGTGAATCAAAATATCCAGCGGGTCCTGCTTCGGCGCGCAGTCGGGGAAGGTTTTGCTATCGGCGAAAATTCGCGACTTCTGGACGTGAGCGAACAGTTCCAGATAGCGATCGGCAGGGGTCAGGGCATCCGAGGCGGGCAGCCCTTCTATGATCTCCGGTTCGGGTTCGGCGTCGAACATTTCATCCAGCTTTAACTCATACGGATCGGCTTCGTAGCACGGATCGATTTCGATCCTGAGCTCATCGTCATCAACGTTGCGTAATTTCTGGCTGAACATAGTGGTACGGACCTCCGGATTGCGTCAGTAGAGGATGCCGGGCGCGCCCGACCTGTCTATTAAGCTTAGACATTCGCAGCGGGAAACGAAAAGAGAAGTGTGCGGTAGATCACGCTTTGTTCTAAACCGTCTGCCCGGGGTTTCGGCTTTAACTCGTTGACCTGGCGCATTAAAACCGTTTTAACCGCTTCGTATTGCGCCGAAAAATTCGGAGATTTCGTTTTGCAACAAAATCTAAATTTCCAGGCGCTTTAGCGATTAAGCCATTACTCCCACGCGGCCTCCAGCATTTCCAGCAGCTGCTCGCTGGTCAGCATAACCGGGTTAGCCTTCATGGAGGATGAGCTGCTGGCGGCGAGGGCCGCGGGTTCCAGCGCTTCGCGGGGGACGCCGAGCTCGCGCAGATTGCCCAGACCGGATCGCTGGCTCCACTCGCGCAGGCTCTCCCAGGCGCTGTTCGGATCGGCGTCCAGTCCGGCGGCCAGCCACTGGCGTACGTCGGCAAAACGCTGGCGGAGGCGTTCGTCGCTAATTTGCGTTTCATTGAGCGCCAGGCCGAAGGGAAGCAGGCTGCCGCAAAGCGCGCCGTGGGGGGCGTTGCTCAGACCGCCTAATGGGCCCGCAAGACCGTGAATGACGCCGAGACCGGCGTTGGCTAACGCCAGCCCACCGCACAGGCTGACCCATGCCATCTCATCGCGGCTATCCGGACACTCTTTGGCCATCAGCGTTCTGAGCGCTTTGATGCCGCGCGGGATCGCCTCCCGGCAGAGAGCGTCGGTAAAAGGATTCGCCCGGGCGCACAGCCAGGGCTCAATCACCTGGGTGAGGGCATCCAGGCCGGAAGCGAGGGTCACCGCGCGCGGGGTGTTGTCGGTGAGCGACGGGTCGACAATCGCCAGGTCCGGCAGCATGCGGTCGTCGCGCAGGCTGACCTTGCGCTGCTGCTCGGGGACGTTGATCACCGCGTTCTTTGTGACTTCCGCCCCGGTACCGGCCGTGGTGGGGATGGCGACGAACGGCAGCGGATTGGCTTCTAACAGGCGCCCGGTACCCACCACTTCCAGATACTCGATCGCGGGCCCCTGCGCGGGAACCAGCGCCGCAATCGCTTTGCCGGCATCTATCACCGCGCCGCCGCCGAGGCTGACCACCGCGCCGACGCCTTTTTCCCGCGCCAGACGAACGCCCCGTTCAATATCCTGCAGGTCGGGTTCATGGGCGACAGACAGCGTGGTGACGTTCAGCTGGTGAGCGTGGAGTTCGCTTAATAAGAACGCCGCGCGCTGCAGGCTGGCGCCGTGAATCAGCAGTATCTGTGCGGAGCGGGCGGCGAGCCAGGGGGCGGCGCTGCGAGCAAGGCCGCGTCCAAAGCGGATATTGCCCGGTGTTAAAACGTTAAAAGAGGTCAACATGTCGGGTAACCTGTCCTGGAGAAAAATCGTGCAATCCACTATACACATTATCCGGCTGTACATGCGCCGCCGATGCAGTATTGTGAAACAACCATCTCTTTTGATTGAGGAATTGCTGACAATGCTAAAAATACTGGGCAAACGCTCATCAATTAACGTGCGCAAAGTGCTGTGGACCTGCGAAGAGGCGGGGCTTGAATATCAGCAGGAGGATTATGGTAGCGGGTTTCAGTCGATTGAGACCCCGGAGTTTCGCGCCCTTAATCCGAACAGCCTGGTGCCCGTGCTGCGGGATGACGACTTTGTGTTATGGGAGTCGAACAGCATCTGCCGCTATCTGGCGCGCAAAGCCGGGCGGGAAGACCTGCTCCCTACGGCGCCGCGGGCTGCCGCCGAGGTTGAGCACTGGATGGACTGGCAGGCGACGGAATTTAATACTGCCTGGCGCTATGCCTTTATGGGACTGGTACGCAAGGACCCGCGTTTTCAGGATCCGACGGCTATCAAAGAGAGCATTGCCGCCTGGACCCGCTGCGTGCAGATCGTCAATACGCAGCTGCAGCAAACCGGGGCATGGGTCGCCGGTAGAGAGTTTACGCTGGCGGATATTGTCCTTGGCCTGTCGGTGCATCGCTGGAAAATGACGCCGTTCGCCCATCCTGAAATGGCGGAAGTGGAGCGCTGGTATATGGCGCTGAATCAGCGGCCGGCGTTTAAGCGTCACGGGAATAACGGCGTGGCGTAGAGGAAAAAAAAGAAGCTCCGGAGAGCTTCTTTTTCAGGCATGGTGCGCGTCTTACCGCATCGTCACAAACTCTTCCGCGGCGGTTGGGTGGATCGCCACGGTATTGTCGAAGTCTTTCTTGGTTGCGCCCATCTTCAGCGCCACCGCGAAGCCCTGCAGCATCTCGTCCATCCCGAAGCCGATACCGTGAATACCGACAATCTTCTCTTCCGGGCCGACGCAGACCAGCTTCATGCGGCACGGCTGGCGGTGTGAGGTCACGGCGGTATACATGGCGGTGAAAGAGGATTTATACACTTTCACCGCTTCATCGCCGTACTGCTCGCGCGCCTGCGGCTCGGTTAAGCCGACGGTGCCGATAGGCGGATGGCTGAACACCACGGTCGGGATATTGCTGTAGTCCAGATGTTCGTCCGGCTTGTTGTTAAACAGACGCTCGGAGAGACGACGGCCTGCGGCAACGGCGACAGGGGTCAGCTCGACGGCGCCGGTATTATCGCCGACGGCGTAAATACCCGGAACGTTGGTATTCTGGAATTTATCGACGACGATATAGCCTTTATCGTTGGTTTCCACTCCGGTCGCGGCGAGGTTGAAGTTATCGGTTGCCGGTTCGCGACCGATCGCCCAAATCAGGCAGTCCACGGTCTGGCTGCGGCCATCTTCCAGTTCCAGGGTCAGGCTGCCGTCGGCGTTCTTCACAACCGCTTTCGGAATGGCATGGGTATGCAGCTGCGGGCCTTCGGCGTTCATCACCTCAACCAGCGTTTCCACGATCAGCGGATCGAAGCTACGCAGCGGCGCGTGTTTACGCACGAACAGGTGCGTCTCCGCGCCCAGGCCGTTAATCACGCCCGCCAGCTCAACGGAGATATAGCCCGCGCCGACAACCGCAACGCGTTTCGGCAGCGCCGGCAGTTCGAAGAAACCATCGGAATCAATGCCGTATTCGACGCCGGGGATATTCGGATGGCTCGGGCGGCCGCCGGTGGCGATCAGAATATGATCGGCGGTTATCGTCTCGCCGTTAACTTCGATGGTTTTCGCATCGACAAAACGGGCGAAGCCTTTAATCACATCGACCTTATTTTTGCCCAGCACGTTATCGTAGGAGGTGTGGATACGATCGATATAGGCGCTACGGCTGGCGACCAGTTTGTCCCAGTCGAAGTGATTGATAGTGGTATCAAAACCGTAATCCGGGCCATACAGATGGATGGCTTCACGGATCTGCGCCGCATGCCACATGACTTTTTTCGGCACGCAGCCGACGTTCACGCAGGTACCGCCCAGGTCTTTGGCTTCAATCAGCGCGCACTTCTGGCCGTACATAGCGGCACGGTTAATGGAGGCGATACCGCCGCTGCCGCCGCCAATGGCGATATAGTCATAATGCTTGCTCATGAGTCTTATCCTTAATGTCTGATTGGCGCGATTGTATACCTGAAATCAATAGTTTCCACCGATGACTGCGATTACTCAGGCACGATCCAGCTGACGGTGGTATGGCCGATGCCGGTCGGCACCAGCTTTTTATGCAGCCACGGCAGAACGTTGTTCATCTGCTGCTCCAGCTTCCACGGCGGGTTGATGACGATCATCCCGGAGGCGGTCATCCCGCGCTGGTCGCTATCCGGACGCACCGCCAGCTCGATTTGCAGAATTTTGCGAATGCCGGTGGCCTCTAACTCTTTGATCATGCGCTTAATCTGCGCCCGTAACACCACCGGATACCACAGCGCGTAGGTGCCGGTAGCAAAGCGTTTGTAGCCTTCATGAATACCGGTCACGACCGCCTGGTAGTCGCTTTTGATTTCGTAAGGCGGGTCGATCAGCACCAGTCCACGACGAGAAACCGGCGGCAGCTTCGACTTCAGCTGCTGATAGCCATCGGTTTTTTCAACCCGGGCGCGGTCGTCTTTCTGAAACTCGGCGCGCAGCAGCGGAAAATCGCTGGGATGCAGTTCGGTCATCTGCAGGCTGTCCTGCTCGCGCAGCAGCTGGCGGGCAATCAACGGCGAGCCGGGGTAGTAGCGCAGCTGGCCGCTACGGTTGAAGTGCTGAACGACGGAGATATACGGCTCCAGCTCGGCGGGCAGGTCATCCTGCTGCCAGATGCGGGCGATGCCTTCGAGATATTCACCGGTACGCTCGGCGTGTTCGCTGCTCAGCTGATAGCGGCCTGCGCCGGCGTGGGTGTCCAGATAGAGAAACGGTTTTTCTTTCTCTTTGAGCGATTCAATGATCAGGCTCTGAACGGTGTGTTTAAGAACGTCGGCGTGGTTGCCTGCGTGAAAGCTATGACGATAACTGAGCATGGATACGGTGATTCCGGGATTGAGACAAGATGACCGATAGTTTACCGCAGATCGGCCTGGATTACCGCCGCGCTGTTTCCATTCCGCTTAAAGCGTTGCAAAACATAACCGTGTCATAAAAGCGTCAAACAGAAGGGCTAGCGTCACGTAAAGGCAAGGTAATGGTTTGAATTTACCCGTCATACTTCAAGCTGCTTATGTGTTGGCTACGTTCGCTCACCCCGGTCACATAGTTATCTATGCTCCCGGGGACTCACTCCCTTGCCGCCTTTAAGCAACTCGAATTATTTAGGGTATAAAAGGAAAATAATGAAACTGCACATCACGCTTCTCGCATCGGCGCTCATGCTGGCGCTGCCGGCATTGGCGAAAGAGGTTCCTTTGAATCAGGCGGCGGCAATCGCCAACGGCGTGACGCCAGCCGCCGCCAGTCCGGGGTTTGATGCTCTGGAGAGCCAAAGCCTGTCGCAGCTGCGCAACGCGCTGAAGGGCGATGCGGCAACCCTGACTCGCGACCAGCTTGAACACGCCAGACAGAATAAAACTCAGGCGGATACCGCGTGGCTGAAGGCCAGCGGTTATGACTTCCAGACAAAAGCCAACCAGCAGGCGGGAATCGAGCTGCTCTCAGCGTTCAGCGCGCTGCCGAAGGCGGTCATACAGCAAAACCTGGCGACCGTCACCGCCATTAACCGCGATGCCGCACAGAGCGCTCGCCACCAGGCGCTGGCGGATGCCGAAGGCATCAGCTATCTCTATTTCCTCAGCGATGCGCTGGGGCCGCGCCTCGGCAAAGCGTTCCTCGCCGCCTACGACAAAGGCGAGCTCGGTAAGGCGGCGGCGCTGATCAAAGCTTCGGAAGTGAGTACCGGGGCGGCGAAAAAGCACTTCAATAACCCGCGCCCGTTCCTGATTCAGGGCAATACCATCCATCTGGTGCCGGACGATGTGGTCGTTAAGGACAATAAGCCCTATACCGCCGACGGCGGCTCGTTTCCGAGCGGGCACACCAACACCGGCTATACCGACGCTCTGCTGATGGCGGAGATGATCCCGGAGCGCTTCGACGCGCTGGTGACGCGCGGCGCCCGCTATGGCTATTCGCGCATCGTGCTGGGCGTGCACTATCCGCTGGACGTGATGGGTTCGCGGATGGTGGCGCAGCGCAATGTCGCCCACTACCTGAATGACGCGAAGTATCGGGGGCTGTTTAATGAGGCCCGCGACCAGTTGCGTACCGCGCTGGAGAAAGAGTGCGGCACGACGCTGGCGGAGTGTGCGAAAGTGCCTGCGAAAGACGATCCGTATCGCGACCCGGCGATGGTCGCGTTTTATCGCTTTACCATGACCTACGATCTGCCGCAGCAGAAGGGCGAAAAACAGAGCCTGAAGGTGCCGCAAGGGGCTGAAGTGCTGCTGGAGGCTGCGCTGCCGAATCTGTCCGCCGCGCAGCGTCGGGCGCTGATGATCAAAACGGCGTTGCCCGCAGGGTATCCGCTATCCGGTGATAACGACGCGCAGCAGTTCTGGCAGCGGCTGAATTTGCCAGCGGCGTATGCGATGGCGAATAAAGCGCATTAAACCTGGTGCAGTCCGGAGGCGGTGCTGGCGCACCTCTCCGGGATATAAGGGCAATGCGGCGGCGTACAGCGTGGCGCCGCCGGGCGTTTTAATGCGGGCGTACCGGCAGAATTAGATCTCTTTGGCGGGCTTTATCGCGGGCAGGGCGCGCTGCATCGGCACCGGCAGCCAGGCGCGAATTAATAATCCGCCGCGTTCGCTGGAGCCAAGTTCCAGCTTACCGTTATGGTTATCGATAATGCGCTGAACGATAGCCAGGCCGAGGCCGGTCCCGCTAATCGTACGGGCGCTATCGCCGCGCACGAACGGCTGGAACAAATGCTCACGCTGCTCCGGTTTAATTCCCGGACCGTCATCTTCCACCTGGAACCAGGCCCGGTTCCCCTCGCTGCCGCTGCTGACTTTAATCCAGCCGTTGCCGTAGCGGGCGGCGTTGACCACCATATTCGCCAGCGCGCGCTTGATGGAGAGCGGATGCACGCGCAGCGGGATCTCGCCCGGCTGCAGGTCGGTGGCGATTTCTCGCTCGTAGCCGCTCTCCGCCGCAATCACTTCCCCCAGCACCGCGTTAAGGTCCGTCAGCTCCATCGGCATCTCCTGGCCGGTGCGCAGGTAGTCGATAAACTGCTCGATAATGGCGTTACACTCTTCAATATCTTTATTAATCGACTCGGCGAGGTAGCCGTCCTCTTCGCCCATCATCTCCGTCGCCAGGCGGATACGCGTAAGGGGAGTGCGTAAATCATGGCTCACCCCGGCCATCAGCAGCGTGCGGTCATCCGCCAGCTGCTTCACGCCAGCCGCCATGTGGTTAAAGGCGCGGGTCACCGATCGCACTTCCGATGCGCCGTATTCGCGCAGCGGCGGGGGAATAATCCCTCGCCCGACCTGAAGCGCCGCGTGCTCCAGGTCGACCAGCGGTCGGTTCTGAATACGAATAAAGAGCCAGGCGCCGCCAATCGCCAGCAGCATGATGGCCAGGGTGTAGCGGAACAGCGGCGAGAAGTCGCCCTGGTGGATTTCGGTCAGCGGTACGCGCACCCAGATATTGGGAGAAAGCCAGGTTTTCAGCCACACCACGGGGGAGCTTTTGTTTACCTCGACCCGCACTTCGGTCGGCCCGCCGAGCTGGTGCGCCATCTGCTGACTTAAGAATTCATAATGCTGCGCCCAGCGCAGGCCTGCGTCTTCCGCCGCTTCGTTGGAATAGAGCGAAATGCCCAGCTCGCGGTAAATCTCGCGGCGAAACGCCGGCGGTACCACCAGCTGAGTGCCGTCTTCCAGCTGGAGTTTATCGGTCATCAGCATACGCACTTCGTAGGCCAGAACCTTATTAAACTGCTGAAGACTGGGCAGGATCGCGAAATTCAGCACCACTAAATAGGTCGTCACCAGGCTGGCGAACAGCAGGGTGACGATCAGTAACAGGGTGCGGGCAAACGAGCTTCGCGGCGAAAAGCGCACGCGTTTCATGCCTTAGAGCCGTCCGGGACGAAAACGTAGCCCAGGCCCCAAACGGTCTGGATATAGCGCGGATGCGCCGGATCTTCTTCCACCATGCGGCGCAGGCGGGAGATTTGTACGTCGATGGAGCGCTCCATGGCCGAATATTCACGGCCGCGAGCGAGGTTCATCAGCTTATCGCGGGATAATGGTTCGCGCGGATGGCTCACCAGCGCTTTCAGTACCGCGAATTCACCGCTGGTCAGCGGCATAGGCTCATCTTCGCGGAACATCTCGCGGGTGCCGAGGTTCAGCTTGAACTTACCAAAGGCGATAACCGCTTCTTCCTGCGAAGGCGCGCCCGGCAGTTCGTTAGCCTGACGGCGCAGTACGGCGCGGATACGGGCCAGCAGCTCGCGCGGGTTGAACGGTTTTGGGATGTAGTCGTCGGCGCCGATTTCCAGGCCCACGATACGGTCAACTTCTTCCCCTTTCGCCGTGACCATAATGATCGGCATCGGGTTGCTCTGGCTGCGCAGGCGGCGGCAAATGGACAGGCCATCTTCGCCCGGCAGCATCAGATCCAGCACCATCAGGTGGAAGGATTCACGGGTCAGCAGGCGATCCATCTGTTCAGCGTTCGCCACGCTACGAACCTGGAAGCCCTGCTCGGTCAGATAACGTTCGAGTAGCGCACGCAGGCGCATGTCGTCATCGACAACCAGAATCTTATAATTCTCTTGCATTGTTTATACTCCCAAAGGTTCACTGCAATTGTCAGTACGTATTCTCAAAAAAGCCCGGGTCGCCCACCAGCGAAATCTGGTATATATTCCAGGCTAAATTGTTACAAAGCATATTTAACAGCAGCTTAAGTATACATTTAAGCATAAGACACATTATTTATCCTGTTGGTATGATGACGTGCGACGAATTGTGCGCAGCATTGCACAAAGATCTGTAATCAGGAGCCGGAACCTTCGATGAAAACGCCGCTGATCACCCGTGAAGGGTATGAAAAACTGAAGAAAGAGATGGATACCCTGTGGCGCGAAGAACGTCCGGAAGTCACCAAAAAGGTGACCTGGGCGGCGAGCCTCGGCGACCGCAGTGAAAACGCCGATTACCAATACAATAAAAAGCGCCTGCGTGAAATCGACCGCCGGGTGCGCTACCTGACCAAGTGCCTTGAGCAGCTGAAAATCGTCGATTATTCGCCGCAGCAGGAGGGTAAGGTCTTTTTCGGCGCGTGGGTGGAGATTGAAAACGATGCGGGCGAGACGAAGCGCTTCCGGATTGTCGGCTACGATGAAATCTTTGGCCGCAACGACTACATCTCCATTGATTCGCCAATGGCGCGCGCGCTGCTGAAAAAAGAGGTCGGTGATTTAGCTATCGTGAACACCCCCGCGGGCGAGGCGGCCTGGTACGTGAACGAAATTGAATACGTCAAAGCCAAATAGGTCCGGAACATTCCGAGAGGCTTTGGTCGCGGCTGGCATTTTAGCGTGCCAGTCCGTATAACTATCCCCCTGATTTTTGATCCTAAAGATGAATTAAACCGATGATGAATGATTCGCTCTGCCGCATTATTGCGGGTGAACTTCAGGCCAGGGCTGAACAGGTAGAAGCTGCCGTTCGCCTGCTTGATGAAGGGAATACCGTGCCGTTTATCGCACGCTATCGTAAAGAAGTCACCGGCGGTCTGGATGACACGCAGCTGCGTAATCTGGAAACCCGCCTGGGCTATCTGCGTGAACTTGAAGACCGTCGTCAGGCGATCCTGAAGTCCATCGGCGAGCAGGGCAAGCTGACCGAGGCGCTGGAAAAAGCCATCAACGGGACGTTGAGTAAAACCGAGCTCGAAGATCTCTATCTGCCGTACAAGCCGAAGCGCCGCACGCGCGGGCAGATCGCCATTGAGGCCGGGCTGGAACCGCTGGCCGATCTGCTGTGGAACGAACCCTCTCACGACCCGGAAACCGAAGCCGCTAAATATATCGACGCCGACAACGGCGTAGCGGACACAAAAGCCGCTCTCGACGGCGCGCGCTATATCCTGATGGAGCGCTTTGCTGAAGACGCGGGCCTGCTGGCGAAAGTGCGCGACTATCTGTGGAAAAACGCCCACCTGGTGGCGACCGTCGTCAGCGGTAAAGAAGAGGAAGGGGCGAAATTCCGCGACTACTTCGATCACCATGAACCGATCTCCACCGTCCCGTCGCACCGGGCGCTGGCGATGTTCCGCGGCCGCAACGAAGGCGTGCTGCAGCTCTCTTTAAACGCCGACCCGCAGTTCGACGAGCCGCCGAAAGAGAGCCACGGCGAGCAAATCATTATCGACCATCTCGGCCTGCGCCTGAACAACGCGCCGGCGGACGGCTGGCGTAAGGGCGTGGTGAGCTGGACGTGGCGTATCAAGGTGCTGATGCACCTCGAAACCGAGCTGATGGGGACCGTGCGCGAACGCGCGGAAGATGAAGCCATTAACGTCTTTGCCCGCAACCTGCACGACCTGCTGATGGCCGCGCCGGCCGGGCTGCGCGCCACCATGGGCCTCGATCCGGGCCTGCGCACCGGCGTCAAAGTCGCCGTCGTTGACGGTACCGGCAAGCTGGTGGCTACCGATACCATTTACCCGCATACCGGCCAGGCCGCAAAAGCGGCGGTGGCGGTTGCAGCGCTGTGTGAAAAGTACAACGTTGAGCTGGTGGCGATCGGCAACGGTACCGCCTCGCGTGAAACCGAGCGCTTCTTCCTCGACGTGCAGAAGCAGTTCCCGAAAGTGACCGCGCAGAAGGTCATCGTCAGCGAAGCGGGCGCGTCCGTGTACTCCGCCTCCGAGCTGGCGGCGCTGGAGTTCCCGGATCTCGACGTTTCCCTGCGCGGCGCGGTCTCTATCGCCCGTCGTCTCCAGGACCCGCTGGCCGAACTGGTGAAAATCGATCCGAAATCCATTGGCGTCGGCCAGTATCAGCACGATGTCAGCCAGACCCAGCTGGCGCGTAAGCTGGACGCGGTGGTGGAAGACTGCGTAAACGCCGTCGGCGTCGATCTGAATACCGCTTCCGTCCCGCTGCTTACCCGCGTCGCCGGTCTGACCCGCATGATGGCGCAGAATATCGTCTCCTGGCGCGATGAGAACGGCCAGTTCCAGAATCGCCAGCAGCTGCTGAAGGTCAGCCGTCTGGGGCCGAAGGCCTTTGAACAGTGCGCGGGCTTCCTGCGTATCAACCACGGCGACAACCCGCTGGACGCTTCAACCGTGCACCCGGAAGCGTATCCGGTGGTGGAGCGCATTCTGGCGGCGACTCAGCAGGCGCTGAAAGATTTGATGGGCAACAGCAGCGAGCTGCGTCATCTGAAAGCCGCTGACTTCACCGATGAGAAATTCGGCGTGCCGACGGTGACCGACATCATCAAAGAGCTGGAGAAGCCGGGCCGCGACCCGCGCCCTGAGTTTAAAACCGCCCAGTTCGCCGATGGCGTAGAGACGATGAACGACCTGCTGCCGGGGATGATCCTCGAAGGCGCGGTGACCAACGTCACCAACTTCGGCGCGTTCGTTGATATCGGCGTTCATCAGGACGGCCTGGTGCATATCTCTTCCCTGTCGAATAAGTTCGTTGAAGACCCGCACACGGTGGTCAAAGCGGGCGATATCGTGAAGGTGAAAGTGATGGAAGTCGACCTGCCGCGTAAGCGCATCGCGCTGACGATGCGTCTGGACGAACAGCCTGGCGACAGCAACGCGCGCCGCGGCGGCGGTAACGATCGTCCTCAGGGCAACCGCCCGGCGGCGAAGGCCGCTAAACCTCGCGGTCGCGAGGCGCAGCCTGCGGGCAACAGCGCGATGATGGATGCGCTGGCGGCGGCAATGGGTAAAAAACGTTAATTCTTTCCGGCCCCTTTTGCTAAGGGGCCGCATTTCTTCCGGCATTCGCCATATTGTGCAAACAAGCATCAGTATTTTCTTATAACGTCGTAATAAGCGCGAATTACGGACGGCGATATTATTATTTTCATTTCGTTAACTATCGAAACTTTAATTAAACATTTAGTCATTAAGAATAATCATCACCTCCGCGACGGCGAGAAAAAAGAGTTTGCTCAATATCAACAAAAGCTCAATTTTCTCTTTAAAAAGCGAAACGGCCGCATTATATGTATTGATGATAAAAACTATTCTCATTATCATTATTTGCATTGAGTATTTTTTCTTCTTCGTTAGCTACGGTCCCTGGCGCCGCGTCTCCGGCGCATACGGAAAACTCTCTTTTCAGTTGGCGATAAACAAGTAGGTCCTATGCAATTTACACCTGATAGTGCGTGGAAAATCACCGGTTTCTCCCGCGATATTAGTCCGGCGTATCGGCAGAAGCTGCTGTCCCTCGGGATGCTGCCGGGTTCTTCTTTCAATGTGGTTCGCGTGGCGCCGCTCGGCGACCCTATTCATATTGAAACCCGACGCGTTAGCCTGGTATTACGTAAAAAGGATCTTGCGTTAATTGAGCTGGAAGCGGTTGCACAATAATGCCTGACCGGCACTAAGAGTATGAATATGAAAAAATTAACCCTTGGCTTAATTGGTAATCCTAATTCCGGTAAAACCACGCTGTTCAATCAGCTCACCGGCGCGCGTCAGCGCGTCGGTAACTGGGCGGGAGTGACCGTTGAACGCAAAGAGGGTGGTTTCAACACCACCGATCATCAGGTCACGCTGGTAGACCTTCCGGGCACGTATTCCCTGACCACCATCTCCTCGCAAACCTCGCTGGATGAGCAGATTGCCTGCCACTATATTCTCAGCGGCGACGCCGACATGCTGATTAACGTGGTCGATGCGTCCAATCTGGAACGTAACCTCTATCTGACGCTGCAGCTGCTGGAGCTTGGCATTCCCTGCGTGGTCGCGCTGAATATGCTCGATATCGCGGAAAAACAGAAGATCCGCATCGATGTTGACGCGCTGGCCGCGCGGCTCGGGTGCCCGGTGATCCCGCTGGTTTCCACCCGCGGGCGCGGTATCGAGGCCTTAAAAATGGCGATCGATCGCCATCAGCAGAACCAGGCTATTGAACTGGTGCACTATCCGCAGCCGCTGCTGCGGGAGGCGGACAAGCTGGCGCAGGCCATGGCCGCGGATATTCCGCAGCGCCAGCGTCGCTGGCTGGGTTTACAGATGCTTGAAGGCGATATTTACAGCCGCGCCTATGCCGGTGACGCTGCCCACAAGCTGGACGTGTCCCTGGCGCACCTGAGCGAAGAGATGGATGACCCCGCGTTGCATATCGCCGATGCCCGTTACCAAAGCATTGCCGCCATTTGCGATGCGGTCAGTAACACCCTTACCGCCGAGCCCAGCCGCTTTACCGCGGCGATGGATAAAGTGATCCTCAACCGCTTCCTCGGCCTGCCGGTCTTCCTCTTCGTTATGTACCTGATGTTCTTGCTGGCGATTAATATCGGCGGCGCGCTGCAGCCCATTTTTGATGCCGGTTCCGTGGCTATCTTTATCCACGGTATTCAGTGGGTTGGCTATACCCTGCATTTCCCGGACTGGCTAACGGTGTTCCTCGCCCAGGGGATTGGCGGCGGTATCAATACCGTACTGCCGCTGGTACCGCAGATCGGCATGATGTACCTGTTTCTCTCTTTCCTTGAAGACTCTGGTTATATGGCGCGGGCGGCGTTTGTGATGGACCGCCTGATGCAGGCGCTGGGGCTTCCGGGGAAATCCTTCGTGCCGTTAATCGTCGGTTTTGGTTGCAACGTTCCGTCGGTGATGGGCGCGCGTACGCTTGATGCGCCGCGCGAACGTTTGATGACCATTATGATGGCGCCGTTTATGTCCTGCGGCGCGCGGCTGGCGATTTTCGCCGTCTTCGCCGCCGCCTTTTTCGGCCAGAACGGCGCGCTGGCGGTCTTCTCGCTGTACGTACTGGGGATCGTGATGGCGATTGCGACCGGACTGATGCTGAAGCATACCATTATGCGCGGCGAAGCGTCGCCGTTCGTGATGGAACTGCCGGTGTATCACGTTCCGCACGTGAAGAGTCTGATTATCCAGACCTGGCAGCGCCTGAAAGGCTTCGTCCTGCGCGCGGGTAAAGTGATCGTTATCGTCAGTATCTTCCTCAGCGCGCTGAACAGCTTCTCGCTGAGCGGTAAGATCGTCGATAACATCAACGACTCGGCGCTGGCGTCGGTCAGCCGGGTGATTACCCCGGTATTTAAACCGATTGGCGTACATGAGGATAACTGGCAGGCGACCGTCGGGCTGTTTACCGGCGCGATGGCCAAGGAAGTGGTGGTGGGGACGCTGAACACCCTCTACACCGCCGAAGATATCCAGAACGAAGCGTTTAATCCGCAGACGTTTAGCCTCGGCGATGAGCTGCTGGCCGCGGTAGACGAGACCTGGCAGAGCCTGAAAGATACGTTCAGCCTGAGCGTGCTGGCCAACCCTATCGAAGCCAGTAAAGGCGACGGCGAAATGGCAACCGGCGCGATGGGCGTCATGGGCAGCAAATTCGGTAGCGCCGCTGCGGCGTACAGCTACCTGATTTTTGTCCTGCTCTATATTCCCTGCATCTCGGTAATGGGGGCGATTGCCCGCGAGTCGAGCCGCGGCTGGATGATGTTCTCCGTCCTGTGGGGGCTGAATATCGCTTACTCGCTCTCTACGCTGTACTACCAGACCGTCAGCTTTAGCCAGCATCCGCGCTATAGCCTGGTGTGCATTCTGGCGGTGATGCTGTTCAATATCGTGGTCTTTGGCCTGCTGCGCAGAGCGCGCAGCCGGGTGGACGTCTCGCTGCTGGCGACGCGCAAAACGCCGTCCACCTGCTGCCAGAGTCCGGCGGGCGATTGCCACTAAGGAGCGATGATGGCGTCATTAATTGAAGTCCGCGATATGCTGGCCCTGCAGGGGAGGATGGAGGCAAAGCAGCTCAGCGTCCGCCTGAATACGCCGCAGCCGCTGATTGACGCCATGCTGGGCCGTCTGCAAGCGATGGGGAAAGCGGTGAAAGTGACCGAAGATGCCGATGGCTGCCTCTCCGGCAGCTGTAAAAGCTGCCCGGAAGGCAAAGCCTGCCTGCGGGAGTGGTGGTCGCTGCGCTGATTGGGCTGTGAAGGCAGGTTTCCCGGATTGCGGCTAACGCCTTATCCGGGCTACGAGTTTGTGCGGTTTTGGGCTTGGTAGCCCGGGTAAGGCGTTTACGCCGCGACCCGGGAGATTCGACCACAGATTTGTACGGTTCTGGGGTGGGTTGCCCGGACAGGCGCAACGCGCCGCCTCCGGGAACCGACTGCGGCATATACCGCAAGCGGGTCCTGAGACCCGCTTTCTGGCTTACTTGTAGACGTCCGCGTTAGCGTGAACCGTTTTCTCGTTCTTCTCGCCTGCAATCACCACAAAATAGGTGCCGCCCAGCTCATCCGCTTTTTTCGACAGATCGCGCTTTGCATCCATCGGAGAGGTTGTTCTGGAGGTGGTAATCGAACCAATTTTGGTCAGGTTCAACTTAGCCACTTCGTCTTTTTGAATTTCCTTGGCGGCGAACGCGCCGAAGGACAGGGAGCCAATCACCAGAGATGCAACAATTCCTGTAACAAGTTTCATAGCCTCTACTCTCCATTAGGTTGTTTTTTTTAGGTCACGGGGCCAGCGTGAAATAGTCAACCCCCGCAACAACCTAAGTATTGCTGCACCCAGCGTTTTTACCACGTCCCGCTAAAAAAATTTATCGATCTCACGCTTCAGCTCGATCAGCGGAGCGCAAAACGCCTGCGGATGTGAAATGAACGGCGCATGGGCGGCTTTATCGAAGACAATCGACGTGCTTTTGGGCCACAGCGCATCGAGAAGCGGAATGATTTTACGCGGTACCAGACCGTCCAGCCGACCGTACAGGCGCAAAAAAGGCATGTCGAGGGCGGTCAACGGCTGGCGTAAATCGGCGGTTTTGAGGATCTCCAGCCCGCCGTTTAAAACGTCCGGCGACGGCATCGGTAGCGACAGCACCGTGCTCTTCAGCGCTCTCGCATCCTGACGCGCGCTTTCGGTACCCAGGGTTTGCAGCGCCAGAAAGCGTTCGACGGTGCGTTGAAAATCTTCGCTCAGCTGCTGCTGAAATCCGCTCAGCACGTCGGGCTTAATCCCGGGCCAGCTGTCGTGAGCGCTAAAGCAGGGGGAAGAGGCCACGGTGACCAGCGCCTGCACGCGATCGGGATGGGATAACGCGACCTGGCTGGCCACCAGCCCGCCGAGGCTCCAGCCTAGCCAGATAGCGCGCTCTGGCGCGTTTTCCAGCACCCGCTGCGCCATCTCTTCCAGCGACATCGCGCCAAAGCCGCCGCTGCGGCCATAGCCAGGCAGGTCGACGAGGTGCAGCGTAAAATGCGAAGCCAGCTGCGGCGTGATGCAATCCCACACTTTGGCATTCAGCCCCCATCCGTGCAGCAGCACAAGATGACAATTTCCTTCGCCCGTGGTCTGCCACGCGATCGTTTTCATCAGTTACTGTTCTCTTTCCACCAATCGAGGGGGAAATATGCTAACAGCACACAGCTTATGCTGGCTATGCCAAATGCCGCTGGCCATCGCCAGCTGGGGGATCTGCTCGCGATGCGCGTCGGCGTTGCTGGCGTCTGAACCGCTGTGCCCGCAGTGCGGCCTGCCGGCCCAATCAAGCACGCTGCCCTGCGGGCGCTGCCTGCAAAAACCGCCGCCGTGGCAGCGGCTGGTGACGGTGAATGACTATCGACCGCCGCTGAGCGGCCTGATTCACCAACTGAAATTCAATAAGCGGCCCGAGCTGGCCCCGGCGCTGGCGCGTCTGCTGCTGTTGCGCATTCGCCAGCGTCGGGATCTTCCCCGCCCGGACCGGATAATTAGCGTGCCGCTCTGGCAGCGTCGTCAGTGGAAGAGGGGATTTAATCAGAGCGATCTGCTGTGCCGACCGCTCTCCCGCTGGCTGGACTGCGCCTGGCGCAGCGATGCGCTAACCCGCCGGCGCCGCACCGCCACCCAGCATCAGCTCAGCGCCAGATTGCGCAAACGGAACCTGAAAAACGCCTTCCAGCTTGAATTGTCGCTCCAGGGCCACCATATCGCCATTGTGGATGATGTCGTCACAACCGGAAGCACCGTCGCCGAGATATCCCGCCTGCTTTTGCGAAACGGCGCCGCGACGGTTCAGGTATGGTGTATATGCCGTACCTTGTAGACCCCTGCTGATGGGCGTATAATAACCCAGTAAAATAGTCAACTATTAGGCCAACGCTATGATCCGTATTTCCGATGCTGCACAAGCGCACTTTGCCAAACTGCTGGCAAATCAGGAAGAAGGGACACAAATTCGCGTATTTGTGATCAATCCCGGCACCCCTAACGCCGAGTGCGGCGTGTCCTACTGCCCACCGGATGCGGTGGAAGATTCCGATACCGCGCTGAAGTTTGAGCAACTCACCGCCTACGTCGATGAGCTTAGCGCGCCGTACCTGGAAGACGCTGAAATCGATTTTGTTACCGACCAGCTGGGCTCCCAGCTGACGCTGAAAGCGCCAAACGCCAAGATGCGCAAAGTGTCCGACGATGCCCCGCTCATGGAGCGCGTTGAGTACCTGCTGCAGTCGCAGATTAACCCGCAGCTGGCCGGCCACGGCGGGCGCGTCACGTTGATGGAAATCACCGACGATGGCCTGGCGATTCTGCAATTCGGCGGCGGCTGCAACGGCTGTTCGATGGTTGACGTGACGCTGAAAGAGGGGATCGAGAAGCAGATGCTGAACGAGTTCCCGGAACTGAAAGGCGTACGCGATCTGACTGAACACCAGCGCGGCGAGCACTCCTACTACTGATTTCCCCGCCCGGCTGCCTTTTCGCGGCCGGGCGACTCTCTTCATGTTACCGCGCAACATTTCCCGCTAAGCGACCCGGCAGAAACCCGGGAAAGAGTATGACTTAAGTCTCATATTTGAAATTTTCACCGCCCAGGTGATTCTCAAACTTCATATGTTACCCGTATCATTCGCTTCAGGCGCCACAGATAAAAAAATAGCCAGCTATCCTTTCTCTGGGTAAGGATAAAGCCAGCTTCTACGGCGTCAGACATTTTTTGTTCCGGTCGGAACGGATGAAGTCAATGTTGAAACTATGACGTTACCCATAACAAATTAAGGCCAGGTAAATCATGCCATTAGTCATCGTTGCTATCGGGGTTGCCCTGTTATTGTTGCTGATGATCCGTTTCAAGCTGAACGGGTTTATCGCTCTGGTTCTGGTGGCACTTGCCGTCGGGCTCATGCAGGGTATGCCTCTGGATAAAGTTATCGTCTCCATCAAAAACGGCGTTGGGGGAACCCTCGGCAGCCTCGCGCTGATCATGGGCTTCGGCGCGATGCTCGGTAAAATGCTGGCGGACTGCGGCGGCGCGCAGCGTATCGCCACCACGCTGATTGCCAAATTTGGTAAACAACATATTCAATGGGCGGTTGTGCTCACCGGCTTTACCGTCGGCTTCGCCCTGTTCTATGAAGTGGGCTTCGTACTGATGCTGCCGCTGGTCTTTACCATCGCCGCATCCGCCGGTATCCCGCTGCTCTATATCGGCGTCCCGATGGCGGCCGCGCTCTCCGTCACGCACGGTTTCCTGCCTCCGCACCCGGGCCCGACGGCCATTGCCACTATTTTCCATGCCGACATGGGTAAAACCCTGCTGTTCGGTACGATTCTGGCGATCCCGACGGTTATCCTTGCGGGGCCGGTTTACGCACGCTTCCTGAAAGGTATCGATAAGCCGATTCCGGAAGGCCTGCATAACCCGAAAACGTTCACTGAGGAAGAGATGCCGGGCTTCGGCGTCAGCGTCTGGACCTCTCTGGTACCGGTTATTCTGATGGCTATGCGCGCCGTGGCCGAAATGGTTCTGCCGAAAGGTCATGCCTTCCTGCCGATCGCGGAATTCTTCGGCGACCCGGTCATGGCCACGCTGATCGCGGTCCTGATCGCCATGTTCACCTTCGGTCTTAACCGCGGTCGTTCCATGGAGCAGATTAACGATACGCTGACCTCCTCGATCAAAATTATCGCCATGATGCTGCTGATCATCGGCGGCGGCGGCGCCTTCAAGCAGGTGCTGGTCGATAGCGGCATGGATAAATACATTGCTTCTATCATGCATGAATCCAATATGTCCCCGCTGTTTATGGCATGGTCGATTGCTGCGGTACTGCGTATCGCGCTGGGTTCCGCCACCGTTGCGGCGATCACCGCGGGCGGTATCGCCGCGCCGCTGATCGCCACCACCGGCGTGAGCCCGGAACTGATGGTGATCGCCGTTGGCTCCGGCAGCGTTATCTTCTCCCACGTTAACGACCCGGGCTTCTGGCTGTTTAAGGAATACTTCAACCTGACCATCGGCGAGACCATTAAGTCGTGGTCGGTGCTGGAAACCATTATCTCAGTGTGCGGCCTGGTAGGCTGTCTGCTGCTGGGGATGGTGGTATAAGCTGCTTGTCCGCCTAAAACGAGCCGGGTCGCCGCGAGGCGAACCCGGCTTTTTTATGCGCTCTGGCCACAACGGCCAGACTTATCGCAGTAATACCCGCCTGCGCGCGGCGCCTGACATTGAAATTCAGCAAACTATCCCCCATTCTAGATCTCATGCTATAGCGCCGGACGCGCGCTTCATTCACCCAATTCAACAGGACTGCGCATATGACCAATCCATTACTGACGCCTTTTTCATTACCGCCATTCTCTGCCATCAAACCCGAGCACGTGGTCCCCGCGGTCACTAAAGCGCTGGATGATTGCCGGGCGGCGGTAGAGCGCGCGGTGGCGCAAGGGGCGCCGTATACCTGGGAAAATCTTTGCCAGCCGCTGGCGGAAGTAGACGACGTGCTGGGGCGTATTTTTTCCCCGGTCAGCCACCTGAACTCGGTCAAAAACAGTCCGGAACTGCGCGAAGCCTACGAGCAGACCCTGCCGCTGCTTTCGGAGTACAGCACCTGGGTTGGGCAGCATGAAGGCCTGTACAAAGCGTACCGCGACCTGCGCGACGGCGACCATTACGCCACCCTGAATACCGCGCAGAAAAAAGCGGTGGATAACGCGCTGCGCGATTTTGAACTCTCCGGTATTGGCCTGGCGAAAGAGCAGCAGAAACGCTACGGCGAAATCGCCGCCCGCCTCTCCGAGCTGGGCAATCAGTACAGCAACAACGTGCTCGACGCGACCATGGGCTGGACCAAGCTGGTCACCGATGAATCTGAGCTCTCCGGCATGCCGGAAAGCGCGCTTGCCGCAGCGAAAGCCCAGGCTGAAGCCAAAGAGCAGGAAGGGTTTCTGCTGACCCTGGATATCCCGAGCTATCTGCCGGTAATGACCTACTGCGACAATCAGGCGCTGCGTGAAGAGCTGTATCGCGCCTATTCCACCCGCGCCTCCGACCAGGGGCCGAACGCCGGAAAATGGGACAACAGCCCGGTAATGGCGGAAATCCTCGCCCTGCGCCACGAGCTGGCGCAGCTGCTGGGCTTTGACAGCTTTGCCGACAAGTCGCTGGCGACCAAAATGGCCGAAAATCCGCAGCAGGTGCTCGACTTCCTGACCGACCTGGCTAAACGCGCCCGTCCGCAGGGTGAGAAAGAGCTGGCCCAGCTGCGCGCCTTCGCCAAAGCCGAATTCGGCGTGGATGAACTGCAGCCGTGGGATATCGCTTACTACAGCGAAAAACAGAAGCAGCATCTTTACAGCATCAGCGATGAACAGCTGCGCCCCTACTTCCCGGAAAACAAAGCGGTTAACGGCCTGTTCGAGGTGGTTAAGCGTATTTACGGTATTACCGCGAAAGAGCGTACCGATGTGGACGTCTGGCATCCGGAGGTGCGCTTTTTCGAGCTGTACGATGAAAAAAATGAACTACGCGGTAGCTTCTATCTCGATCTCTACGCTCGCGAACATAAACGCGGCGGGGCGTGGATGGATGACTGCGTTGGCCAGATGCGCAAGCTTGACGGCTCGCTGCAAAAGCCGGTCGCTTATCTGACCTGTAACTTTAACCGTCCCGTCAACGGTAAGCCGGCGCTGTTCACCCACGATGAAGTGATCACCCTGTTCCATGAGTTTGGCCACGGTCTGCACCATATGCTGACCCGTATCGACACCGCCGGCGTGTCCGGCATCAGCGGGGTACCGTGGGATGCGGTCGAGCTGCCGAGCCAGTTTATGGAAAACTGGTGCTGGGAGCCGGAAGCGCTGGCCTTTATCTCCGGCCACTATGAAACCGGCGAGCCGCTGCCGCAGGAATTGCTGGAGAAAATGCTGGCGGCGAAGAACTACCAGGCGGCGATGTTTATTCTGCGCCAGCTGGAGTTCGGCCTGTTCGACTTCCGCCTGCATGCGGAGTTCAGCCCACAGCAGGGCGCGAAAATCCTCGAAACGCTGGCGGAAATTAAGCAGCAGGTGGCGCTGATCCCCGGGCCGTCGTGGGGCCGTTTCCCGCACGCCTTCAGCCATATTTTCGCCGGCGGATACGCAGCGGGTTATTACAGCTATCTGTGGGCCGACGTCCTGGCGGCGGATGCCTTCTCGCGCTTCGAAGAGGAGGGTATCTTCAATCGCGAAACCGGCCAGTCGTTCCTCGACAACATCCTTAGCCGCGGCGGTTCGGAAGAGCCAATGGTCCTGTTCAAACGCTTCCGCGGTCGCGAGCCGCAGCTGGACGCGATGCTTGAGCATTACGGCATTAAGAGTTAATCCTGTTGTGAAAATTTGTTTAATTGATGAAACGGGCGCCGGAGACGGCGCCTTATCTGTTCTGGCTGACCGCTGGGGGCTGGAGCAGGATGAGGACAACCCGATGGCGCTGGTGATGACCCCGGCGCATCTTGAGCTGCGCAAGCGCGATGAACCGAAGCTTGGCGGCATCTTTGTTGATTTTGTCGGCGGGACCATGGCCCATCGGCGCAGGTTCGGCGGCGGCCGCGGCGAGGCGGTGGCGAAAGCGGTGGGAATCAAAGGCGACTATCTGCCGGATGTGGTCGATGCGACCGCCGGTCTGGGAAGGGATGCCTTTGTTCTTGCCTCCGTGGGCTGTCGCGTGCGGATGCTGGAGCGTAACCCGGTGGTTGCCGCGCTGCTCGACGATGGCCTGGCGCGCGGCTACGCCGACGCTGAAATCGGCCCCTGGTTGCAGGAGCGTCTGCGGCTGATTCACGCTTCCAGCCTGACGGCGCTGACCGATATCACTCCGCGTCCGCAGGTGGTCTATCTCGACCCGATGTTTCCGCATAAGCAGAAAAGCGCGCTGGTGAAGAAAGAGATGCGGGTATTTCAGTCGCTGGTGGGGCCGGATTTAGACGCCGACGGTCTGCTGGCGCCGGCGCGTCAGCTGGCGACCAAACGGGTGGTGGTTAAGCGCCCGGACTACGCGCCGCCGCTGGCGGATGTCGCGACGCCTAACGCGGTGGTGACCAAAGGCCACCGTTTTGATATCTATGCCGGAACGGCGGTTGAGCCGCAGGGGTAAGCAACCTGCGTCAGAGCCCTTTCCCGGGGGCGGCGCGTTGCGCCTGCCCGGGCTACAGGTTCACCGCCGTCTGTAGGCCGGTAGCCCGGACAGATGCGCAGCATCGCCTCCGGGAAATTCGGCCACTCTGCACTCTGCTCCCGGGGGCGGCGCGATGCGCCTTGCCCGGGCTACGGGTTCACCGCCGTCTGCGGGTCTGGTAGCCCGAACAGATGCGCAGCATCGCCTCCGGGAAATTCTGCCACTCTGCGCTCTGTTCCCGGGGGCGGCGCGATGCGCCTAGCCCGGGCTACGGGTTCTTGCGATCTGGGGGGGCTGTAGCCCGGATAAGGCGTTAGCCGCAATCCGGGAAACCTCGTCGACCACTCCGTTTTTACGCGCTTTTTGTATTAATCATCCTGTTCAGCCACGGCACCATGAACGCCATGACCACCGTGACGCCCAGGGTCACCAGGCCAATTTTGCTGAAGACATCGGTATAAATCGGCAGCGTCTGTAGCGGGTCGGTAATATTATTCGGTACGGCGGTGAAGGTCGCCACGTAGCCGCCCAGCAGGAACGCGGCCGCCTGGGTTAAAAACCACATCCCAAGAATAAAGCCCATCAGATGCTGCGGCACCAGTGCGGCAACCATCGCCAGCCCCAGGGCGCTAATCAGCAGTTCCCCCAGACTCTGGAACAGATAGACCAGCACGATAAACCACGGCGAGGTCAGCCCCTGGGCGTCGGCAAACCACATTCCCGCCGCGGCGGCTGTGAGAAAGCCCAGCGCGCACAGGAACATGCCAAGGGTAAACTTCATCGGCATAGTCAGGTCTTTGCCCTTATTGCCCAAACGCGTGTAGATAGCGGCGAGGATCGGGCTGGCCACCACCACCCAGAACGGGTTTAGCGCCTGAAAGCTCACCGGGTTAATCGCGAAACCAAGTATTTCATGGTGAACGTTATTGATAGCAAAGAAGTTGAGCGAGGTGGGCATCTGCGCGTACAGAATATAAAACAGCACCGCTTCCAGCATCAGGATAAAGGCGACGAACATTTTGTTGCGCCCGGTTTTATCCAGCTTGAAGGCCTCGCGGAAGAAGAAAATCGTCACCACCACTGAGAGGATAATCAGCACCAGATTGGCGATTTTGACATTATGCATTAGCCAGGCGCAGAGAAAAATCATGACCACCGTACCGGCCAGCACGTACAGTAAATTGCGCAGGCTCAGCGGTTTGTGGTCCGGCTCAGAGCCGATATCTTTCACCATACCCCGACAGGCGAAGTAAACCAGCAGGGCGACGATCAGACCGGCGCCGCACAGGTTGTAGGTTACCGCATAGCCGAACTTGTCGGCAATCACCGGCGCCAGCGACAGCGACAGCAGCGAACCGATATTGATCGACATATAAAACAGCGTGAAGGCGCCATCCAGGCGGGCATCTTTTGGCGGATAGCATTTGGACAGCAGGCTCGCCGGGTTAGCTTTAAACAGGCCGTTACCCACCGCAATGGTCCCCAGCGCGATGAAAATCAGATTGGGTTTGAGCAGCGACAGGCCGGTCATAAAGTAGCCTGCGGCAAGCACAATCGCGCCCAGAACCAGCGTACGTTTCGTACCCAGCAGGTGATCGCCGACATAGCCGCCGATGGAGATAAGGCCATATACCAGCGCGGCAAACGCGCCAAAGGTAATAAACGCCTGCTCCTGAGAAAAACCGAGCTGTTTAACAAAGAAAACGGCCAGGATCCCCTGAACGCCGTAATAGCCAAATCGCTCCCATAGTTCCACAAAGAAGATCATGAAGAATGGGCGAGGTTGCTGCAGCAAGCCTGTCGGTGCGGTTGAATTCATCTTTCTTCGCCTTTAAGTCCTGTCCGGAAAAGTATGAACGCGTATGCCAAAACGCGCTGAAAAAGGTTAATTTTGCGTAATGATATGATGTTTATCTATTTTGGCGAATTATTATATGGCTATATTGCTTTTGAAATGGTTGATCAACCTGGCATTGTGGCGATTATTTGGATTTATATGCTTTTTGCGGCGGGTGGGGGAAATAAAAACGCCCGCGTTGGCGGGCGTTGGTCATCAGCGAAATGAAATAACGTCCTGTTATTCGTCTTCTTCGTCGCGCAGCGGGACAATCAGCATATCCACGTGAACGGTGTTGATGAGCTGACGAGCCGAGGACATCAGTTTGCTCCAGAAGTCCTGATGGTGACCGCAAACCACGAGGTCCATATCATACTTTTTAATCGCATCAACCAGCACCTGGCCGAGATCGCCGCTGCCGCTCAGGGTCTCAGTGATCGGATAGCCAGCGTTGGTGGACAGCTCGCTTAACGCGTGGTGAGTCTCTTCGGAGATGCGTTTCTGCATGTCGCCCAGATTGACGTCAATAAGGCCGGTGTAGAGATCGGAGTAATTCACATCCACGTGGATCAGGGAAACTTTTGCATTGTAGGGGCGGGCCATAGAAACGGCTTTTTCTACCAGTACTTTGCTTTCCGGGGACAGGTCTACTGCAATGAGAATATGTTTGTAAGCCATGGTGTTACTCCTTCCATAAGTTGTCGATGACCGTTGGACCTGACAGCCAGCGCTGCCGCTTCGCCCGCGTCCTGCGTGCTACATTCGCGGGGGGGAGTCCTTAAGGACCTAATTGTAGAAGATATTTCTACCTTATAGCGCCCCTCGCGATCCGTCAATCCACCTTGTTCAGCGAATAGTTAAACAAATATATCCGACTTATGCATTGATAATGATTAACGTTGTGGTAAAAAAATTAACTGATCTCCTACACTATTTAATGAGCCGGTCGGATAAATAAACGTGATCGGAATCGCACTCTTTCACAGTACAGTCGGTTTGATATTGGGGAGCGGTAGTCCCGGAGGGAGCCTCCGAGGACGGGTCGCCGGGGAGGAGGTATGATCAGCACTGTTGCGCTGTTTTGGGCCCTGTGTATCGTATGTGTAGTGAATATGGCACGCTACTTCTCGTCGCTGCGTGCATTGCTTGTTGTGCTACGTGGTTGTGACCCTTTGCTCTATCAATATGTCGACGGCGGCGGTTTTTTTACGTCGCACGGGCAGCCCGGCAAACAGGTGCGCCTGGTGTGGTACATCTACGCCCAGCGCTACCGCGATCACCACGACGATGAATTTATCCGCCGCTGCGAGCGGGTTCGTCGGCAGTTTATTCTCACCAGCGCGCTATGCGGCCTGGTGGTGGTCAGCATGATTGCTCTGGCTATCTGGCACTAGCTTCACGATACAAAAAAAACGGGCCAGTTTCCTGACCCGTTTATCTTTCTTGTTTCTGATATTCGCTTAGATAATCTGCAGCGAGAGCCAGTACAGCGCGCCGGACAGCAGAATCGCCGCGGGCAGGGTCAGTACCCAGGCCATCAGGATGCTGGTGACGGTTTTCTTCTGCAGACCGCCGCCATCAACGAGCATCGTCCCCGCTACCGAGGAGGAGAGCACGTGGGTGGTGGAAACCGGCATACCGGTATAGCTCGCCAGACCAATCGATACGGCGGCGGTCATCTGAGCTGACATACCTTGTGCGTAGGTCATCCCTTTCTTACCGATTTTCTCGCCGATGGTGGTCGCCACGCGACGCCAGCCGATCATGGTGCCGATACCCAGCGCCAGCGCAACCGCCATAATAATCCAGATTGGCGCGTACTCGATGGTGCTCAGCATATCGGTTTTCAGCTTCTTCAGCAGACGCTTATCGTCAGCATTCACTTCCGGCAGCTTAGCCACTTTGTCAGTGGTGTCGGAGATGCAGAGCATAATACGGCGCAGATGGCTACGCTGTTCCACGGAGAGCGTGTCGTAGCTTTCGGTACCGGTCAGCATCGTCTTCACGCGGTCAAGCGCGTTGATGGTGTTTGCCGGGTGGCAGTGGAACTCGCCGTTTGCGGCAGCCCCTGCGTCCGGAGACGGGATGAGCTGCTCGGCGCCGGTCGCTTTTTTCAACAGCTCAGGACGCTGCTGGAAGAAGGTTTCCACGTTGTTGACCGCATCGCGGGTACGGGTGATTTCGTAGCCGGAAGCGTTCATATTGACCACGAAGCCAGCCGGAGCCACGCCGATCAGCACCAGCATCACCAGGCCAATGCCTTTCTGACCATCGTTCGCGCCGTGGGAGAACGCGACCCCAATGGCGGACAAAATCAGCGCAATACGCGTCCAGAACGGCGGCTTTTTCTTGCCGTCTTTCTTTTCACGCTCGGCTGGAGTCAGGTGGATACGGGCGCGTTTTTTGGTTCCGCTCCAGTAGCGACGCAGAATGAAAAT
Source organism: Klebsiella sp. CN_Kp106 (assembly GCF_040064575.1). Taxonomy (NCBI): domain Bacteria; kingdom Pseudomonadati; phylum Pseudomonadota; class Gammaproteobacteria; order Enterobacterales; family Enterobacteriaceae; genus Klebsiella; species Klebsiella sp. CN_Kp106. Next base: position 43,486 of record NZ_JBEAIG010000011.1, read on the forward strand.
CAGGCCGCCCGCCACGACCAGGCCAACGATTGGCGAGACGATCAGCGAGCCAAAAATACCCATGACTTTCGGGATGTTCAGCGCGTCCACCACCGACGTACCGGTCATCAGGGCATTGGTTAAACCAATACCGATGATCGCGCCGATCAGGGTGTGCGAGCTGGAGGCCGGAAGGCCGAAATACCAGGTGCCGAGGTTCCAGATAATTGCCGCCAGCAGCATGGAAAAGACCATGGCGAGGCCATGTGCTGAACCCATGTTAAGCAGCAGGTCGGTCGGCAACATATGCACGATGGCATAGGCTACGCTGAGACCGCCCAACAGAACGCCGAAGAAGTTAAAAAGAGCCGCCATCGCCACAGCAAGCTGCGACCGCATTGCGCGAGTGTAAATCACCGTTGCAACCGCGTTTGCGGTATCATGAAAACCATTGATCGCTTCGTAAAAAAGCACGAAAGCCAGAGCAAGCAATAACAGTAATCCGGTATGTAAATCCAGACCGGCAAATAAATGTACCATAGGACGTTACGCCATTTTGAGGACATGAACGCGGCGCATTATCAGTGACTTTCGCGGCGCGGGCAAAGTGAAATATAGACTTTTTTTGATTTTCTTCCTGTTTAAGTTTTACCTTGTTGGGAGTATTCCTATATCTTTCAATGAGGTACGCAAATCTGTTTTTTTCAGTCTGGTGCGACCAGAATGAAAAATTTACAATTCCCGACAATCGGGATATGAGGAATGTTGTGTGGAAAGGTTTGATGCCATCGTAATCGGCGCCGGAGCGGCGGGAATGTTTTGTGCAGCGCAGGCGGGGCAGGCAGGCTGTCGGGTGCTGCTGCTCGATAACGGCAAAAAGCCCGGGCGGAAGATCCTGATGTCTGGCGGTGGCCGCTGCAACTTTACTAACATGTATATCGAACCCGCGGCATATCTCAGCCAAAACCCGCATTTTTGCAAATCTGCGCTGGCGCGCTACACCCAGTGGGACTTTATCGATCTGGTTAGCAAACACGGTATCGCCTGGCATGAGAAAACCCTGGGCCAGCTTTTCTGCGATGATTCCGCCGAGCAAATCGTTAACCTGCTGCTGGCCGAGTGCGAAAAAGGCGGCGTACACATTCGCCTGCGTAGCGAAATTATCAGCGTAGAGCGGGATGATGAGGGCTATACGCTACAGCTTAACGGCGAGACGGTGGCGGCGAAAAAGCTGGTGGTTGCCTCCGGCGGATTATCCATGCCCGGCCTGGGCGCCTCGCCGTTTGGCTATAAGCTCGCCGAGCAGTTTGGCCTGAAGGTGCTGCCGACCCGCGCGGGCCTGGTGCCGTTTACCTTGCATAAGCCGCTGCTCGAACAGCTGCAGGTGCTTTCCGGGGTGTCGGTGCCGTCCACCATCACGGCGGAAAACGGGACCGTCTTCCGGGAAAATCTGCTCTTTACCCACCGCGGGCTGTCCGGGCCGGCGGTACTGCAAATTTCCAGCTACTGGCAGCCGGGAGAGTTCGTCAGCATCAATCTGCTGCCGGATTGCCATCTTGATGACTTCCTTAACGAGCAGCGCGCGGCGCATCCCAATCAGAGCCTGAAGAACACCCTGGCAATACAGCTGCCAAAGCGGCTGGTTGAGTGCCTGCAGCAGCTGGGGCAGCTGCCGGACGTCACCCTGAAACAGCTAAACGTTCGCGAGCAGCAGGCGCTGGTTGAGACGCTGACCGCGTGGCGCGTCCAGCCGAATGGCACCGAAGGCTATCGCACGGCGGAAGTGACCCTCGGCGGTGTCGACACCAACGAACTCTCTTCGCGCACCATGGAGGCCCGCAAGGTGCCCGGTCTGTACTTTATCGGCGAAGTGATGGACGTCACCGGCTGGCTGGGAGGCTATAACTTCCAGTGGGCGTGGGCGTCAGCCTGGGCATGCGCGCAGGCTTTAGCGGAACAGAAATAACCGCCTGCTCTGTATCAGCGGACCCGGCTCCGCCTTATCCGCTGATATTGTGCTGCTTTAATTTGCGCCACAGGGTCGTGGGGCTGATGCCGAGCATCACCGACGCTTTGGTTCTGTCCCCGTCGGTTTTTTCTATGATATGGCTAATCAGCCGTTTCTCTTGTTTCTTTAATAAATCGGTTTCATCTGATGCCACGCCCGCGGCCGGGAAGTGAGAGCTCTCGTTGGCGTCATCCGGTGAAATTTGACCGATCTGCAGCAAAACGTCTTTGCTCACTCGATCGATGTCCAGCAGGACGATGAGCCGGTAGATAACCGCCTGAAGTTCACGAATGTTGCCAGGCCAGCTATAGCGATGCAAAAAATCCACCGCGTCGGGGGTAAATGTGATTTGCCTACCTTGCTGATAAAGCAGGTGCTGAATCAACAACATGATATCGCCCGGTCGTTGGCGTAAGGCCGGTAGACTCAACTCAAGAATATTGATTCTATAGTACAGATCCTGCCTGAACTCATCGCTGGCGACGAGCTGGCGCAGATCTTTATTGCTGGCGGTGATCAGGCGAAAATCGGCGGTGATCAGCGTATCGCCGCCGAGACGAGAGAATTGCTTCTCTTGTAGCACGCGCAGCAGCTTAACCTGTACCGATAACGGCGCTTCGCTGATTTCATCGATAAACACCGTGCCGTTCATCGCCATTTCAAACACCCCCGGTTTTCCGCCCTTGCGCGCGCTGGTAAATGCGCCGTCGGCATAGCCAAAGAGTTCACTTTCCAGAATGCTCTCGGGAATAGCCGCGCAGTTAATCGCGATAAAAGGGCCGTGGCTTCTGGCGCTATGGTTATGAATACTCTGAGCGAAAAGCTCTTTACCTGTGCCGGTATCGCCCAAAATATGAATGGGAAGTTCGTGGCGGGCGCACAGTTTAGCTTTTTTTATTACATCGCGTATCGCCGGAGACTGGCCAATAATGTCGTCGAAAGACCAGGTTGTGGAAAAACCGCGGAGTTTACTTTTTTTGCTGATACTATTTTGCCAAAGTGAACTCTCCTGGTTTAATCCTGTAATAATGCTATAAGATGTTTGGCGGTTGGAAAAATGACGTATGGAAATAAAAATAGTTTGGCCGTTAATATCAATGACCTGTTCTTTAATGTCTAATTCGTTAATAATACTGGCGTAAATATCTTTAAATGCCTCTTTTTTGAATATTTTATCTCCGACATGACACTGGAATAAGCTCAGGCCGATAGCATTAATATTTATGATCTCACCCAACTGATCAATACACATGATGCCCTCACGTGCTTGATTCAGCGCGGCGTGGCTCATGATGAGCTTGGTATTTTCTCGGTTGAGATATTTTAATAAGCTATAAGCTTCATTGATGGCCTGCTCAATCGAAATATTATCGGTGTCTCCCATAATAGCATTGAGGTTATATTTTTTAGCCATTTCAGCAACCGTAAGGCCGCCGATGACCGTATGGTAATCGTTCTCTGAAAGATTTTTTATAACGTTTTCAATATCATTGTGGTTGTATACCTGGCAAATTTTAAACTCTTCGTTAGTCATGTTCTGATAATGACGTAAGGCATTACAAAATTGGGGGAAACCAACCGCGGCGATTTTTTGTGATTTGATTTTGGCCTGTTGTAAAATGCGATAAACGCCGTGAAAATCATGGGCGATCTCAATGACCGGGATACTAATATTGTTACGCAGGAGGGCGGCGGTGCCGCCTCGGCTAATAATTATCTTAGCGCCGGACTGGATCATCTCATTCGCTTTATCGAGAACGTCAGAATAACGAAATTCATATACCGGAACATCGAGCTTCCTCTCAATAAGAACATTCATGATGCGTTGGGTTATTGTTTTGGAAACTGAAAAAATGACAATTTCATTATTCTTCATATATTATTCGCTCAGGTGTTCTGGGTTTGCAATGTTTATTATATGGCGAGCACAGGGAGAATCAATGAGGGTGGTCATATAATACGATATTAAGAATAAAAGCCTTACGCATAGCAAATGCGTAAGGCTATGTCATTAGTGATTAGAAACGCAGGCGGCGGTAGACAATTTGACCGTTGCATAAGGTAGCGCAGTTATCGATATAACGGTCACCTTCGAGTTTGACCCCGTGGGTATCTTCAAAAATGACGTTCTCTTTTCGCAGCTTAACAATGGAAATATCAGCACTGGCGCCGGGCGCCAGGGTACCAATTTGCCCCTGCATTTTCATCAGGCGGGCCGGCGTGGCGGTTACCGCGCGAACGATATCGAAGAAGGACATTCCCATGTTGAGATATTTCGACATGACGTGGAGCAGACTGTAGACCTTATCCGTCCGTAAGCTATTTCTCAGGGTGAGATCGGTGCTGATGATATCGGGATAAAATCCCTGCTCCATGGCGGTTCTGGCAACGTGAAAATCAAAGTGGGCCACGCCGTTTGAACAGTCGAAGATAACCCCTCTGGTCTGCGCCTCTTTTATTGCCGCATAGACCTCGCCCTGTTCATCGAGAATCGAGTGGCCGGTACCGTGGAAGCAGTGGGCGTAAATATCATCGGCATTAAAATAGCGGATCAGTTCATCGGCGCAGAGAAGAGAGTCCGTGACGTGAACGCAAATCGTGGTATCCAGTTTACGCGCCAGGGAGACGGTAGAGAGAAGAGGGTCGCTGGCGTACTGTTTCCCTTTGGCGATATCCTGGCTGTAGCGTAGTTTCAATCCCAGAATATTGTCTCTGTTGCTATTCAGCGTTTGGGCGATTTTCTCCTCGTTGTAATTCGCCGGATTGGTATTTTCCAGATACCCGGTCGGCCCGCCCCCGAGGGTGGAAAGCCCGACGTTGACCACGTTCAAATAGCTTTTGATTTTCACCATGGCAGGATGAATCACGCTATTGCGAAAAAGCTGATAATTCACCCAGCCGCTGCTGCCGGCATCGACCATGCTGGTGACCCCGTTGGGCAAGCATACGATGTCAGGGTTGACGCTGATGGCAGTCCCGCCGTGAAAAACATGACCATGGAAGTCGATTAAGCCAGGCAGCACGATACAACCCGCGGCATCAATCACCGTTTCGGCCTGCAAATCGTCAACGGTATTTAAGTCCACGATGCGATCGCCGATAACGCCAATATTACGATTAATATAATCATGACCTTCGAGATCGGCGACCAGACCGTTTTTAATCAGAATATCCAGTTTCATTTTATGCTCCTGTTAAATGCCGATAAACTTCCAGTAAGGAATACCGATCAGGAAGAAGATTAATACGTTGACCACCACCATGATGGTGCCCAACATCCAGAACGTTTTTTGCGGGACGTAGCCGCTGGAGAACGTAAATACGCCCGCGCCGTTACCGTAGTGCGTCAGCAGTGCGCCATAGCCTGCGGAGAAAGCCAGAGAAAGCGCCACGTACATCGGGTGCGCCTGGGTCGTCATTCCCAGGGTAAAGAGTACCGGATAGAAAGAGACGACGAACGCGCTGTTCGAGACAAAGAAATAGCGGACGGCAAGGCTGATAAAGACCAGCACGGCAATCGCGCTGATTTCATTGAGATGCGACAGGTCGAGATAGTTTTTGATAACGTCCACCAGAAAGACGTAGAACCCGCCTTTTGATAGGGCAACCGCACAGCCATAAAACGCGCCATACCAGACGAAGGTCTGCCAGGCCGATTTTTCGCTCACCACGTCATTCCAGCTCAGCACGCCGAAAAGCAGCAGACAGGCGAGGAACGCCAGGCCGACGGGAATAAAGGCGATGCCGGTGATGGAACCCGTCATCCAGCCGAGCACGCCCAGGACAAAGAACACGATCAGCAGCTTCTCTTCACGTTTTACCGGACCCAGCTCACGCAAGCCCTTCTCGGCAATTTCATTGACGTTATCGATAACTTTCAGTTCCGGCGCGTAGATTTTATACAGTATCCACGGCGCGAGCAGCAGCACCAGTCCGGCTGGCACCACGGCGGCTTTAAACCAGGTCATCCATTCGAGATTCACCTTCATGATCTCGTTGGCCAGCGAGACGGTAATTGAGTTGGTCGCCATCCCCGTCAGAAACAGGCTGGAGGTTCCCATTGAGACGACGTACATCAGGATGGTCAGATAGGCGCCGATTTTGCGGCTACCGTCGTCGGGCTTCGAGCCCAGCGCTTCGGCGATGTTCCTGAAGATGGGATAGGTAATGCCTCCCGAACGGGACATATTTGAACCCGTTGCCGGGGCCAGTACGGTATCCGTCACCATCATCAAATAACCCAGGGTGAGGGTATTTTTTCCATAGCGTTTTAGCAGAAGATAGGCGATACGTTTACCCAGTCCGGTAATAACAAACGCTTTGCAAATAATAAAGGCGCTGATAATAAACCAGACCATAGGGCTGCCAAAACCGGCAAACAGGGGAGCGGGGTCGAGAACCAGAGAGGCAAACCCGAGAATAATCAGCATAATGACCGCATCGGTAAACGGGCGCAAAACCAGCCCGCACAGCATCGCCAGATAGATGCCAACCATATGCCAGGTCGGTGCGGAGACGCCTTCCGGGTGCGGTATTATCCAAAATAAAACGGGGAAAAAGATAATGGGCAAGAGTTTTAAATAAAGCATTTTTATTACCTTTGCTTTAAAGCCACGGCCCGTCAGGGCACCGCGGCCTGATATTATTTAATCAAATTAACGATACATGTCGTCGATAAACTCAACGCCGGTCTCATCCAGTGATTTTTTGACCCAAAGGCGATTCGCGGTGCCGTTTTTGGCGGCCTCTACTTTGCTGGCATCGAATTTTGCATACTCTTTGGCTTTATTCAGTACGGCTTCTGCGTCGCCGAGGGGAATAACAATCACGCCATCCGCATCGCCGACGATCAGGTCGCCCGGACAAACCGCGACGCCGCCAACGGCGATCGGCGTGTTCACCTCCCCTGGACCTTGTTTAAACGGGCCTGCGGGGTTAGAGCCGGTAGCGAACAGCGGAAAATCGAGAACCGACAGCGCATCGATATCGCGGATAGGCCCGTCCAGCACGATACCGGCGATTTTTTTCATGCAGTGGGCATAGGCCACCATGATTTCGCCCATTAATGCCCGCGAACGGTCGCCTTCGTTGGAGACGACAATCACATCGTTCTCACCCGCCATATCCAGCGCGGCGTGCAGCATCAGGTTATCGCCCGCGCGGACTTTCACGGTGATGGCGAACCCCGCCATAATCGGCTTTTTCGGCGAAGAGATACGTTTAATGCCGTTACCCAGAACGGCAATACGGTTCATGGTGTCAGCAATATTCGCCGCCGGGAGCTGTTCAAATTCTTTAAGAAGATCGACGCTGCAGGTCGGACGCTTTAAAAAAATACGGTTACCAATAGTCATTTTTTTCTCCTTAAAAACCCGGGACCGGCCAGGACGGTTTCTTACCGGATAAGACTTCATCAATGCCAATCGCGGAATGGAGCGAGGCTCTGTCGGTCGCTTCAATGGTGGCGGCGCCAATATGCGGGGCAATCACGATATTGCTTAGCGAGAAAATCGGGTCGTTGGCATCAAACGGCTCTTTCTTTAAAACATCCACGCCCGCCCCGGCGATAGCGTGGGTGCTCAAGGCGTGATACAGCGCTTTTTCATCAACCAGCTTTCCGCGTGCGGTATTAATGAAATAGGCGGTAGGCTTCATCATGGAAAACTGTTTCTCTCCGACAAAATCGGTGGTTTCCGCCGTCGTCGGACAGTGCAGAGAAACGAAGTCGCTCTCTTTGAAAATACGGTTAAAATCGTTGGTAAGCTCTACGCCTTCGGGGATCTGCTGCTGGGTTTTATACGGGTCATAGGCGATAACTTTCATATTAAAGCCATGCAGCGCTTTGATTGCCACGCGTGAACCGATATTCCCGACGCCAATTAAACCCAGCGTTTTTCCATCCAGCTCCACTTTTGGCGTGCGCAGTTTTGCCCAGTAATAATCTTCAAGCATCTTTTCCTGTACCAGCTTGAAATTACGCGAGCAGTGCAGCATATAAAATATGGCCAGTTCGGCAACGGACATGCTGTTAGCAATTGGCGCATTTAATACGACGACGCCGTGACGTTTAGCCGACGCCAGATCGACCGTATCGTAACCGGCACCGTGACGCGCAACGACTTTCAGCTTTTTAGCCGCTTCAAATACGCGGTCGGACATTTTTGAAAGGCGGACGATAATACCGTCGCAATCGACGATGTCGCGAATGATATCTTCTTCTTCCATCCCTGAGCCGTTAATCAGTTGATAACCGCGGCTTTCCAGATATTCTCTCCCTTCTGCCATGATTTCCTGCGGGAGTAAAATTTTGTACGTCATTTAACTATCTCCAGTGTTGATTACGTGGAGGTAATTGCATGGCGTGTGCCATACATTCATGCAAGATGAATGTTTTTTGTAATGCTTTGATATGTGTGTGTATTTTGTTTTTGTGGTCAACGAGTTGTGGTGATGTTCTTCACATACCTGAACGCCGAAGTGAGGTCGGTTATTTAATTATGAAATGGCTGAAATGCATAATTAAATGTGCGAATGGCGAGCTTCACACTTTATTTTATTTATATGCGGAGAGCATTTTCTTGTAGCGATTGACATTGCCCGGTGGACAACTTAAAACGTAAGCCAAAGGTTAATCTGGAGAGGTTTCGGCAATGAATAAATCACAGGTGGAGATATTCATGCTTATGGTTCGGGAGGGGAGTGTTCATTTTGTATCGCAGCGGCTGAGTATTGCGCCTTCGTTGATAACAACCAGCGTATGTGCGCTTGAAAATGAACTGGGTTTCAACCTGATTAAGCGCGGCAGGAATATCAGAAAAGTTATCTTAACGGAAAAAGGACACGCTTTTTATCGGCTTGCTCCAGAGTTACTGAGATTGCTTAATGCGATTGCGGATATTCGGGCGGGAATAAAACAGCCCGGCAAGTCCTTCCCGCCGGGCAAAATAATCAGTTCAGCCCCAGGAAATACTGGGCAATTTTGAAGTAGATAATCAGTCCGGTACCGTCGATAAGGGTGGCGATAAACGGCGCTGAAACTACAGCCGGGTCGATGCCTACGCGTTTGAGCGTCAGGGGGATCACCGAAGACACCACCGCGCTCCACAGGGTAATGCATACCAGCGTCAGGCTGACAATCAGGGTGATCTCCATGCCGATGCCCATCATCCAGGCGCGCAGGCAGCCCGCCAGGCCGAGCGTAATGGCAATCAGCAGCGAGGTTGAGACCTCTTTACGGATTACGCGCCCCATATCGCGCAGCCGCACCTCGCCGAGCGCCATGGAACGCACGAGGGTGGAGGTGATCTGCGTTCCGCTATTGCCGCCGGTACCAATCAACAGCGGAATGAAAAAGGCCAGCGCAATCGCCGACTCCAGCGCTTCCTCAAAATGCTGTAACACGCTGCTGGTATAGGCTTCGGCGACAAACAGCAGCAGCAGCCATACCGAACGTTTTTTCCACAGCGCCCACGGGCTGGTTTCCAGGTAGGGCTTTTCCAGCGGCAGCGTCGCGCCCTGACGCTGAGCATCCTCGGTCACGTCATCTTCCAGCAGATGCGCGATCTCTTTTTCCATCAGGCAGCCGACCAGCTCGCCCTTTTCGACCACCGGCACGAGGTCGAACCCGCGCTCGGCCAGCTCGGCGACCACCTGCGGCCGCGGGTCGTCAGGCCTGACGCGAAACAGGCAGCTATCCATTAAATAACGAATGGACTGGGCGGTATCGCTCTCCTGCAGCAGCTTTTTAATCGATAAACTGCCGCGCAGTTTTTTCCCGGCGACGACAAAAACCTGGCCGGGGATCTCATCGCTGGCCAGCTGAGAAACGAACAGCTCACGCGCTTCATGAACGCTGAAATGTTCCGGCAGGGTAATGAAATCGGTACGCATGTACTGGGCGATCGCGTCGCCGTCGAACGCTGCGGTAGCCTGATGTGCGGCGCACAGTTGAATGGAAGACATGGTGTAATTCCCTATAAAAAATCACTCATAGGGGCGAACAAGACAGGATGAGCACAGGCAGATCCCTACGTCCTGGTTTTAGCACTGCACAACGTATCTGCCCGGCATGAACGCCGTCAGAAGTTACCTTGGCAACACCTTGATTCGATGGAAGCCTGTATTTCCCTGAGTGGTCTCTCTCGATACCAACAGGGCGGTAACTTATGTTTATGCAGGAGCCTCGCCATAACGAGATCGTTAAATGAGGCCTGATTATTCGCGAAGAGAGATGATTAACCAAGCATATAATTCATGTGGTTTATTAATTGTTGAGAAAAGGCGAAAGTTTATTGCGATCAGGGCGATACAGGGATTTTTCCCTCTTAGGGTGAACAAAATTTTTTCAAACTATACTTAGCAATGGATGCGTTATAAATGCTATTTCCCGCGAGATTGTTGGTTGAAAAAACTGAGGTGACCCATCGTATAAGCGATATTTAAGAGGAACGCTGTTATGTTGAAAAACAGGATTAATCTTCAGGTTATTATCTGGACGACGCTCATTGGAGGGTTCATCAGCTCTCTGGTGAAGTCGGGAACGGAAGCTAATATGCCGCCCCGCGTGGCGGGCGAGATATCGCCCCCGGCGGCGCATATCGACGCCTGGCTCGGCTGGCTTGGCATTAATTCACACTCGCTGGACTACGTTTATCAGGGGGTGACAATCCCCGGCGCCGTCATGCTTTACCACTGGCTGTTCAGCTTTGCTTTTGCCTTTCTCTATGTCTTTATTTCCGCATACTGGCCGAAAATCCGGCTTTGGTACGGCGCGGCCTATGGTCTGATTATTACTCTCGTTATGCACGGCTTCCTCATTCCCGCGCTGGGCTTCAGGCATCCCGCCTATTTAAACGGGGAAACCGGGTGGCTGTGGAACCTGAATGGCTACGAGCTGTGGAGCGAAACCCTCGGACATATTTGCTGGTCGTTTTCGATTGAAATCAGCATGATTGCCGTTCTTGCCCTGCTGGCAAAACCGATACGAGGCGCATGGGCCAACGAGTCGCCATAATGGCGTTAGTCCCGATCGCGCGTTAAAGAGTCATTTATCGCATCCCACGGCTATGAGTGGGGTGACTCCTTCTCCGTTGGCAAACACTGCAAATGGCCGTGGCGCACGCCGCGCTGGGCGATAACGTCATCGGCAAAATGCTGAACGTCGCCCATATCGCCTTTCAGCACGGCGATTTCCAGACAGTCGTCATGGTTGATATGTACGTGGAGGGTGGCGACGGAGAGGTCGTGGTGGTGATGCTGGGTGGAAACTAAACGGCTGGCTAAATCGCGCTTCTCATGTTCATAAACATAGGAGAGTACCGCGAAGCCCTGGGTGCCGTGCTCCTGAGCGCTTTCCTGGGCCAGCGCGCCGCGCAGAATATCGCGGATGGCTTCGGAGCGATTATGATAGCCGCGGCGCTGGCTCAGGCTATCCAGCGTGTCGAGTAAATCGTCATCAAGAGTAATCGTGATACGTTGCATCTGTTTTAAACCTTATTACGGCGCACGGGAAAGGCGGGAAGTACCGCATTTTGTAACACGCGACCGGCGTGGGAAGAAAACGTTAATTTGTCGCCCACGACCTGCGTCTCAACGATTTGCCCCTCATCCATCACCATCACCCGCTGGCAAAAACGCTCCACCAGACGTAAGTCGTGGGTGATAAACAGACAGGCGGTGCCAAACTGTCGCTGAAGCTTTTTGAGCAGACCAATGACGCCCGCCTGGAGCACCAGGTCGAGGTTAGACACCGCCTCATCAAGGATCAGCAGCTGCGGCTCAACCGACAGCGCGCGCGCCAGGCAGACGCGCTGCAGCTGTCCGCCGCTCAGCTGCGGGGGGCGCTTATCGAGCACGCTAACATCGAGATCCACCGCCCTGAGCATGTCGCTTGCCCGGGCCAGCTGTTCCGCTTTCGTCAATGACAGCAGATGTCGCATGGGTTCACGCAAAATCTCGCGTACCGTTTTACGCGGATTCACCGCGCTGATGGCGTCCTGAAACACCATCTGAATATCCCGACGGAACGCCTTTTGCTTAGCGTGATTGAGCCGGGAGAGCGGTTCTCCCCGCCAGCAGACGCTGCCCTGAGTGGGGGATTCCAGGCCAACGAGCAGGCGCGCCAGGGTGCTTTTCCCGCAGCCGCTGCGTCCCAGCAGGGCAACGGTTTCACCGCTTTTCAGCGCCAAAGAGACCTCTTTTAGCACCGTTGAATCGGTATATTGATGGGTTATCGCGGATACGCTCAGTAATGTCATCAGGCCAGCTCCAGTCCGTAGAGGGCGAGATGCGCCGCCACCAGGCTGCGGGTGATGCTGTGCTGCGGAGCGTTGAACAGGCTTTCTACATCCCCCTGTTCCACAATGCAGCCGCTATCCATCACCGCCACATCGTCCGCCAGCCGCGCCACGACGCCCATATCGTGAGTGACCAGCAGCATCCCGGGCCCGCGGTTTTGCATAACACCTGCCAGCAGATCGAGAATGCGCGCCTGGGCCACGGCGTCCAGGTCGGTGGTGGGTTCATCGGCAATGATAAACGGCGCCTCGCACAGCAGCGCCATGGCAATCATCATCCGCTGCAGCATGCCGCCGCTCATCTCGAACGGATAAAGCTTCAGGACGCGCTGCGCCTCCTCCAGCCCAACGGCTTCCAGTACCGCCGTAAGCGTGGCGTCGTCTGCGGGTTTACCCAATGCCCGGCAGGTTTCCCGCGCGTGGGTCGCCATGGTGTGCAGCGGATTAAAGGCGCTGCGCGGGTTCTGCATAATGGTGGCGATTTTGCTGCCGCGCAGCTCGCCGGGGGAGACCGGCTGGCCGTCGGCGAGGATCATCCCCGCCGTTTGCCGTACGCCGGGAGGCAAAATGCCCAGCGCCGCCGCGCAGGTTAGCGATTTTCCGCTGCCGCTGCCGCCAACCAGCGCCAGCACGCGCCCGCGTTTGAGCGTCAATGATACGCCGTGCACCAGCGGACGCTCGGCCTGTAAGACGATGTTTTGCAGTGTAATTTGTTGCGGCATTAGTGGGCGTGCTCCGCGATCAGATGAGGATCCAGGCGATCGCGCAGCGCGTCGCCCACCATGTTGAAGGCCATGACGGTGATAAACAGCGCCAGTCCTGGCCAGAACATTTGCAGCGGCTGGGTCCAGATATACTGGCGGGCGTCGTTAATCATCACCCCCCACTCGGCGGTTGGCGCGGTGACGCCGAGGCCGAGAAACGACATCCCGGCGACGTGCAGCATCATATGCCCGATATCCAGGGTCGCCAGCACCAGCAGCGACGGAATGACCGCGCCGGCCAGATGGTCGACGAATACCCGCACGTGTCCCGCGCCGGAAAGCCGCGCGGCGAGCACAAATTCGCGCTGGCGCAGGGAGATTGTCAGGCTGCGCACCATCCGCGCATACCACGCCCAGTGCGACAGGGCGATGGCGATAATCACGTTGGTCAGCCCGGTTCCCAGTACCCCCACCATAAAGAAAGAGAGGATTGAGGTCGGGAAGGTCATAAACAGATCCGCGACGCGCATGGTGGCCTGATCGACGCGGCCGCCGATAAGCCCGGCGCAGCCCCCGACGAGGAGTCCCAGCGCCAGCACCAGCAGCAGGCAGGCCATCACCGAGCCGAGCGATACGCGGGTCGCCGCCAGCAGACGCGAGAAGATATCGCGCCCCAGATGATCGGTACCGAGCCAGTGCTGGCTGCCGGGCGGCAGCAGGCGCGAAGGCAAATCGATCGCCTGCGGATCGTACGGCAGCCACCACTGGCTGGTGAGCGCAACGACCGCCAGCAGGGCGATGATAAGCAAAGAAATGCGGACGGACCCGCGTGAAGAGAGGAAAAAGTTCACGAGCGCGCTCCTTCATGGCGGCGAATGCGCGGGTCCAGCGCGGCGTTCAGCAGATCAACCATCAGGTTACAGACCACAAAAACGATCACCATCATCAGGGTGAAACACTGAATCACCGGATAATCGCGATTAAAAATCGCCGAGACGGCGTAGCGGCCCACGCCGGGCCAGGCAAAGATATTCTCGATAATCATCGTGCCGCCAATCAGCTCGCCGATATGCATCCCCACGGCGGTAATCATCGGCAGCGAGGCGTTGCGCAGAATATGGCGGCGCTCGGTTTGCCTGTCGTTCAGGCCGCGCAGCCTGGCCCAGGTTACGTGACGCTGCCCGGAGACTTCCAGCATGCTGGCGCGCAGCAGGCGGGCGTTGATCGCCAGCGACATAAAGGCGATCGACACCGCCGGCAGAATGATGTGCTGCCAGCCGCCATAGCCCATCGCCGGCAGCCATTGCAGATAAACCGAAAAGAACATCACCAGCAGGAAAGCCAGCCAGAAGTTGGGCATCGACACGCCGAGAAAAGCGATGATCCGCACAATAAAATCCGGCAGGCGGTCGCGGTGCCGCGCCGCCCAGATGCCCAGCGGCACGGAGGTGAGGAGGATCAGTACCAGCGCGGCGCTGGCCAGCTGCAGCGTGGCGGGCAGAAAGCTCAGCATGTCATCCAGCACCGGACGCTGGGTGGCGAACGAAACGCCAAAATCCAGATGCAGCGCCTGCCACAGCCAGCTGCCGTACTGGACGATAAGCGGCCGCTCCAGCCCCAGCATCGCGCGGGTTGAGGCCACCATCTCCGGCGTCGGCGGCAGGTTTGACAGGCGCAAATAGTCCAGCGCCGGGTCACCGGTACCCAGGCGCAGCATTAAAAAAATAATCACCGAGGCGGCGAAGATCATCGGTATCAGCAGCGCGACCCGCCGCAGCGCGTAACGTAACATCAGGGTTTCACCGGCTTAATCTGTTCAAACGGAATTTCAGACGCGATCGGCGCGTAGGGAATCGCCCCCAGCTCCGGTCTGGCGACCACCATCATCGAGACGTAGCTGATGGGCAGATAGACCGCATCGTTGTGCAGTCGGGTCAGCAGGTCTTTGTACAGCGCCTGACGCCGCGTTTCATCTGTGGTTTTCAGCACCTCGCCGATTTCTTTATCAATAATCGGTTTGTCGGCTAATCCCTGCTGCGCCTGAAAATCGGCGTGCGACGGTACGCGCATCGAACTCATAAAGGCGTGCGGATCGTAGGGTGCGCCCCAGGTACGGTTGAAAATCATGCCGAAGCGACCATCGCGCTGGCGGGCATAAATACTGCTCTCTTCCTCGCCAACCAGCGACACGTCCACGCCAACCTGGCGCATATCGGCCTGAATGATTTCCGCCATCGATTTGCTTAGCGCGTCGGTACCGATAAACGACAGCTCAACCCGCAGCGGCAGGCCGTTTTTCTCGCGAATATCCTTACCCGCAGGCAGGACCCAGCCCGCGTTTTCCAGCAGCGCCTTCGCCTGCTGCGGATCGTACCGGCGCGGCGTCAGGCCAATATCGGCATAGGGCACGGTGGGGGCGAACAGCGTATCGGCCACCTGCTGAGTGCCGTACAGGGCGTTATCAATCAGCGATTTTTTATTCACCGCAAAGTTCAGTGCTTCGCGCACCGCTAGTTCGTTGGTGGGGGCTTTGGCGGAGTTCAGCGCCAGCATCACCGTCTCTATCGGGCGGGAAAGCTGGGTACGGTAGGCCGGGTTGTGGCTGAAGCGGTCGAAGGTGTCGAGCGGCAGCAGCCCTTCGTTGCCGTAGAGCAGGTCAATATCGCCGGTTTCAAAGGCCACCGCGCGGGTCGTCGGGTCCGGGATCACCTTGACGGTAATTTTTTCAATCTGCGGCTTTTCGCCCCAGTAGCGCTCGTTACGCACCAGCACGTCGTACTGATTGAGTTTTGATTCCTTCAGCACCCACGGACCGGTGCCAATCGGCGCTTTAATGCCGTGCAGGGTCTCATTGTCTTTGAACTGCGACGGGGCGATAAAGCGGAAAGGGCGCGGCAGCGCCAGCTCCTGTAAGAACGGGTAATAGGCGCTTTTCAGGGTGATTTGCAGCTGGTTTTTGTCGAGCGCGTTGACCTCGACGATCTGATTGACCAGCTCCAGCCAGGCGTGGCGCTGGCGGTTATCGAGCACCACGCGGAAGTTCTCCGCGGCGGCATGGGCGTCAAACGCTTCGCCGTTGGAAAATGTCACGTCATCGCGCAGGGTGAAGGTCCAGACTTTGCCGTCCGCCGAGTGGGTCCAGCTTTTTGCCAGCCAGGGTTTTACCGAGCCATCCGCCTGATACTTTACCAGCGGCTCATAGACCATGCTCTGGGCGTACATCTGGTTGGGCGTATAGAGGTGCGGGTTGAGCGGCCCCACGTTGACCGGCCAGGCGGTGGTGATTTCATTGGACGCGGCGCAGGCCAGCAACGGGGCGCAGGCGAATAGCGCCAGCAGGGTGGTGCGGATAATAGACAAGGCTTTTTCTCAGCGACAGGAAAGTATGACGATTTTAAAGATTCATCATACTTTCGGCGTAAGCTGGATCAATATCGGGCCTGAAAGTATAAGAAAACGGTATATCTCTTTTGGCTGTATGAGTTTACGAACCCGCCTGCAGCCCGGCTAAACGCAGCGCAAGCCGGGAAGCATCAGCTTCGGCACATTTCCCGGAGGCGATGCTGCGCATCTGTCCGGGCTTGTATGATTACTCCGTCAGAAAG